>JAAYRZ010000155.1 GCA_012518515.1 Alcaligenaceae bacterium | reverse complement strand
AATTTGCGCTTAGAAGAACAACTTAAAAAGAGCGGAATTCCTACCGTACATTTTGTCAGTCCATCTATCTGGGCTTGGCGTTATCAACGCATTGAGCAAATTCGCCGTGCAGTTGATCATATGTTGGTGCTATTTCCATTCGAAGTAGATATATATGAAAAAGAAGGGGTGCCAGTCACATTTGTTGGTCATCCTTTAGCTCAACAAATACCCGAAAATCCAGATTCACGTGCTGCTCGTCTTCGCTTGGGCTTAGACCCTGATAAAGCTGTGTTAGCTATTTTACCGGGCAGTAGAAAATCTGAAGTCAATGCGCTAACTAAAGTTTTTTTAGAGACCGCACAAAAACTTCATCAAAAGTATCCTGAGATGCAGTTTGTAGTACCTTTAGTCAATGAGGCACGTAAGCAGCAATTTTTAGAATTAAGTAAAGACATTAATCTACCTAATTTGCATTTGTTTGATAAAAATGTCTCTCAACAACCAATCTCCCGAGATGTAATGGAGGCTTGTGATGCTTCTTTACTAGCTAGTGGTACTGCTTCTCTGGAAATGGCTCTTTATAAAAAGCCGATGGTTATTGCCTATATTTTATCGCCTCTCATGGTAAAAATCATGTCTTGGAAATCAGGACAATCAGCACCTTTATTGCCTTGGATTGGTTTACCAAATATTCTTTTACGTGAATTTGCTGTACCTGAACATTTACAGGAAGAAGTAACTCCAGACAAGTTAATGCAATCTTGCGTTAGAGCCCTGGAAGACAAAGAGTATATCCAAGAAACCAAAAGTAAATTTGAAACTCTCTACAAAACTTTAGCCATTGATACGCCACGATTAGCTGCTGAACAGATCTGGCGTGTTGCTACTGCTAACTAACTCTTTTTAGCTTACTCATGCAATCATCTTTTGAAATTACTGGAGCTGCTCCTTATCTAGACTCTTTAATTGTGGGGATTGACGAAGCAGGGCGAGGCCCACTGGCTGGCTCTGTTTTTGCCGCCGCAGTTATTTTAGATCCTGACAATCCAATTGATGGGCTCATGGACTCAAAGAAGCTGAGCGAGAAAAAACGGGATTTTTTAGCTGGAGAAATCAAAAAACACGCTTTAGCTTGGTGTATTGCTTCCTCATCTGTGGAAGAAATTGATCAGTTAAATATTTTAGAAGCAACGATGCTTGCGATGACTAGAGCATGGCAGGGCATTAAAATAGCACATCAACAGATTCTTATTGATGGTAATCAAATTCCTAAACCGTTGCGAAGCACTCAGTCTGGTTGCTTATTGACGGGACAGCAAGTTGAAGCAATAGTTAAAGGAGATGATTCTGTAGCCGCTATTGCAGCTGCATCGATTTTGGCTAAAACAGCTAGAGACGCAGAGCTTTATGACTCACATGAATTGTACCCAAACTATGGTTTTAATCAGCATAAAGGCTATGGAACTAAGCTTCATTTGAGCAAGCTTCAGGAGTTTGGACCTTGTCCGATCCACCGTCAAAGCTTTGCTCCTATTAAACGTCTTTTGAGTCAAAGCTAGTTAATTCAAGGATTCATCTTATGTCTTTTGAAGCTAAATTTATCGATTCAAAAAACAATCCAAGTTATAAAAAGTTTCTAAGAGTTGCTAATAATCGAGAAAAATCACTATGTATTCTTGAAGGGATACATTTATGTCAAGAGTACCTAGCACATAATAAAGACTTAAAACTTATAGCGCCTGTATTTCAGTCAAGTTCTTTAAAAAAAGCTCAATCGGATAGTATGTCTAATGAGTTGTCCATTCTTTATCAGCGTCTCCAAGACCAAGCAATTGTACTTGCTGATAATCTATTTAAGCAGTTATGTGAAGTTCAAAGCCCTCAAGGAGTCTTATTTGTAGTCGAAGTAGCAAGTAAGACGTTAGAGCAAATACCCTTAAATAAAAGTATGGTGCTCTTAGAACGATTGCAAGACCCAGGCAACTTAGGCACAATCATTCGTACAGCGGCAGCCGCAGGTATAGAGCATTTAGTTCTTTCAGCTGCTACTGTTAATCCTTGGTCGACTAAGGTGTTACGTAGTGCTCAAGGAGCACATTTCTCCTTAAACATTTACACTGATTGTGATTTAAGTCTATTAATTCAAAAGCTTGAAGTGCCTGTTTATGCTACCGCCTTAAATCCTCAGGCTAAGTCTCTTTATGAATGTCAATTGAGTGAAAATAGTGCTTGGTTATTTGGCAATGAAGGGCAGGGGGTAAGTGTGGAATTGTTGGCGCAAGCCACAGAACATATTTTTATACCGCAAAGTAGTAAAGTAGAGTCACTTAATGTTGCTGTGGCTTGTGGGATTGTCTTATTTGAACACAGAAGACAGTTATTAGCTTAAAGCTGCTTAATAACTTTTACGGTCAAGGTTTAAAATTTTTAAAACGGTTGTCGAGATTTCCTCAATTGATTTAGTCGTAGTTGAAAGCCAAGCAATTCCTTCACGACGCATCATGCGTTCAGCTTCAGTTACCTCATAGGTACACTGAGCCGGTTCAGCATAGGCACTACCTGGTCGTCGTTCTTGACGAACCTCATGCAAACGCTCTGGATTAATGGATAGGCCGAATAGCTTGTGGCGATGAGGCAGTAAAGTATTAGGTAAAGAACCGCGCTCAAAGTCTTCAGGTATTAAGGGGAAATTTGCCGCTTTAACTGAATACTGCATAGCAAGATATAAACTAGTCGGTGTTTTGCCACAACGTGAAACACCTACAAAGATGACATCAGCGTGCTCTAAGTCATGTACAAACTGTCCATCATCATGAGCCAAAGTAAAGTTAATGGCTTCAATACGTCGACGGTAAGCATCCGAGCTTGCATTAATGTGTGAGCGCCCAATAGCCGGATCGGATTTAGTATCAAGACTTTCTTCGAGTTGCCGTACACAGGCACCAAAAATATCCATATAAATACACTGACTATTACGTAGATGAGTATTGATATTTTCATCGACGATGGTACTGAAGACGATGGGTAATAACTCGTCCTTATCAGCGATTTCATTAATTTTCTGTGCTACATCTTTGGCGCGCTCTACTGAGTTCACAAAGGGTTCGCGCTCTTGATCAAAGGTAAATTTATGCGTAAACTGCGATAGCACTGAATGCCCAAAAGTTTCAGCAGTAATTCCGGTACCATCAGAAACAATAAATACTGTGCGCTTTTGTAATTCCATAGATAAAACCTTTTCCCCTACAGTCAAGAATGGGCTACAATAGTAGCCTAAATAATTGTGGACATATGACGTTTAAGTGTGCTTAATAGAGATTAAACTTGGGTGAGTCGGCTTTTACGTGAATCAACTTTAGTAGTTCTGATTCAGTAAGCTAGCCTAAGCAAGTAATCTTTATATAGCATTGTTACACCAAAAGGCTTATTTGTTCAGGAAAACGTGTTTTTTTGAACAAATATGCTTTTTTTATCTTTGAGGTACTTTTATGTCTTATATCATTCCATTTGAACAGTGTCGCATGTGTGATGTCGACGTAGTTGGTGGTAAAAACGCATCTCTAGGTGAGATGATTAGCCAACTTGCTTCTGCAGGTGTTCGTGTGCCTGGTGGTTTTGCAACCACAGCTCAGGCTTACCGAGATTACTTGAAGCAGTCCGACCTAGACAAACGCATTAGCGAGCGCCTACAGCGTCTTAACCCTGATGATGTGCGTGAGTTAGCAGAAGCTGGCCAACAAATTCGTCAGTGGATCATCGAAACGCCTTTCCATAAAGAGCTTGAAGACCAAATTCGTGCTGCTTACGCAGAGTTAGATACTGACGCTAAGGGCACCTTTGCCGTACGCTCTTCTGCAACTGCCGAGGATTTACCTGATGCTTCATTTGCTGGCCAACAAGAAACCTTCTTAAACGTTGCTGGGATTGATGATGTATTAGATAAAATTCATCACGTATTTGCTTCTCTATACAATGACCGTGCCATTTCTTATCGTGTACACAAGGGCTTTGCCCATGATGACGTCGCTTTATCAGCTGGTATTCAGCGTATGGTTCGTTCTGATTCTGGCAGTGCTGGTGTTATGTTTACCATTGATACAGAGTCTGGTTTTGAAGATGTGGTGTTTATCACTTCTTCATACGGCCTAGGTGAAACGGTAGTCCAGGGTTCTGTTAACCCGGACGAGTTTTATGTATTTAAACCGACTTTAGCTCAGGAAAAGTATTCCATCATTGGTCGTCGTATCGGTTCCAAGTTAATCAAGATGGAATTCAAAGAAGATCGTGCACCAGGCGAAAACGCGGTTCAAGTGGTCGATGTGCCTACCTCTGAGCGTAACCGTTTCTCTCTAAGCGATGAAGAAGTCAATGAACTAGCTAAATACGCAGTTATCATCGAGGAGCACTATCAGCGTCCTATGGATATCGAGTGGGGTCGTGATGGTGTTGACGGTAAGATTTACATTCTTCAGGCTCGCCCAGAGACAGTCAAGTCACAGCAGTCTAAGCAAGATGTTCAGCAACGCTTCAAACTAAAAACTACTGGCGATGTATTAATTACTGGCCGTGCAATTGGTCAGAAAATTGGTGCTGGTAAAGTACGTATCGTACATGACATTTCTGAAATGGATCAGGTACAAGCGGGTGATGTTCTGGTGACTGATATGACAGACCCTAACTGGGAACCAGTTATGAAGGTTGCTTCAGCTATCGTAACGAACCGTGGTGGTCGTACTTGTCACGCAGCTATTATTGCGCGTGAGTTAGGTATTCCTGCTGTAGTAGGTTGTGGTGATGCCACTGAAGTCCTTAAAAATGGACAAGAAGTAACCGTATCTTGTGCTGAAGGTGACGAGGGTCGTATTTATGACGGTCTATTAGAAACTGAAATTGAAGAAATCAAGCGTGGTGAAATGCCTGAGATCCCAATTAAAGTGATGATGAACGTTGGTAATCCTCAATTAGCTTTTGATTTCTCCAGAATTCCTAACCAGGGTGTTGGTTTAGCGCGTTTAGAGTTCATCATTAATAACAACATTAATGTCCACCCTAAAGCTGTTCTTGACTACCCAAATGTCGATTCAGAGTTAAAGCAAGCGGTTGAGTCGGCGGCTCGTGGCTATGCTAGTCCACGTGCTTTCTTCGTTGAGAAATTAGCTGAAGGGGTAGCAACCATTGCTGCTGCTTTCTATCCGAAGACGGTCATTGTGCGTATGTCAGACTTTAAGTCTAACGAATATCGCAAATTGGTTGGTGGTTCACGTTATGAGCCTGAAGAAGAAAACCCAATGTTAGGCTTCCGCGGTGCTTCTCGTTACTTATCAGAAGACTTCGCTGAGTGTTTCCGCATGGAATGTGAAGCGCTTAAAAAAGTTCGTGACGAAATGGGTCTCGACAATGTCGAATTAATGATTCCATTTGTTCGTACAGTGAGCCAAGCTGAACGTGTGATTAACTTATTAGCTGAAAATGGTCTAAAACGCGGAGAAAATGGTCTTCGTATCATCATGATGTGCGAAGTTCCATCTAATGCGATTTTAGCTGAGCAATTCCTTGAGCATTTTGATGGTTTCTCTATCGGCTCTAATGATATGACTCAGTTGACGCTTGGCTTGGACCGTGACTCCGGTATGGAGATCCTTATGGCCGACTTTGATGAGCGTGATGAGGCTGTTCAGTTTATGCTTTCTCGTGCGATTCAAGCGTGTACTAAAGCTGGCAAATACGTTGGTATTTGTGGTCAAGGACCTAGCGATCATCCTGACTTGGCTTTGTGGCTACAAAAAGAGGGCATCATGTCTATGTCTCTGAACCCGGATACGGTAGTAGATACATGGCAGAAGCTTGCTGAACAACAAGGCTAATTTGAACTTCTAAGTAGTTACTAGAAATTTAAATTTCAATCCCGTTAATCCTTTTGGACTAGCGGGATTTTTTAAATCCTAATTCATATTCAGGTAAACTACCTGAACAATATATATAAACCTCAATTGAATGGAGTAACACATGGCAGAATTAATTATTGAAGATATTACTGTAGGCTCAGGTGACGAAGCAAAAGCAGGTCAAGAAGTGACGGTTCACTATACCGGCTGGTTATTGGACGGAGGTCAAAAATTTGACTCCAGTAAGGACCGTAATCAGCCTTTTTCATTTCCTCTAGGTGCAGGACATGTGATTAAAGGTTGGGACCAAGGGGTTCAAGGTATGAAAGTAGGCGGTGTGCGCAAGCTAACCATTCCTGCTAGCTTAGGCTATGGAGCGCGTGGTGCTGGTGGTGTGATTCCTCCAAATGCTACCCTTGTTTTTGAAGTCGAGTTATTAGCAGTTAACTAATACTAAGGCTCTCCTATGTGGATTTGGTTTGCTGTTGCTGCATTAGCACTAATACTAGAACTCCTGACTGGCACTTTTGTCCTTTTGTTAATTGGCTTAGGCGCAGTTGCTGCAGGCGTCGCAACTTGGTTAGAGCTGGATATTATTATTCAGCTAGCTTTATTAGCTATTATCCCAGTTGTCGGTGTTTTTGCTTTAAAACGCTTGGGCAAGTTTCATCTGCGTAATCCCTTGGCTAGTGAGTCTGATGTCAATCTAAACCTCGATATAGGTAAATCAGTCTTTGTTGATGCATGGGATTCTGAGCGTCGTCTTGCTCAAGTTACTTTTAGAGGTGCGCAATGGCAAGCCAAGCCGGACGAAAGCTATGTTGAACTTAAAAATGGTAAGCATAAAATTGTGGCCATTCGTGGAATCACCTTAATTGTAGTGCCCATAGGAGAGAATTAATTATGTTTGAATTTGATACCTCACTTGGATTTTGGCTAGTCATTATTGTTCTAGCGATTATCTTTTTGGTCAAATCAATTGCTATCGTACCCCAACAGCATGCTTGGGTAATAGAGCGATTAGGCCGTTATGACCGCACTTTAAGCCCTGGCCCCCGATTAGTAATTCCTTTTATCGAACGTATTTCTTATAAGCACTCACTTAAAGAAATCCCGTTAGATGTTCCAAGCCAAATTTGTATTACTCGTGATAACACGCAATTACAGGTTGATGGAGTCCTTTATTTTCAGGTCACCGATCCTATGTTGGCCTCATATGGTTCTTCAAATTACATTTTGGCCATCACACAGTTAGCACAAACAACCTTACGTTCCGTTATCGGTAAAATGGAGCTAGACAAAACCTTCGAGGAGCGTGAATTCATCAACTCAAGGATTGTTTCATCCTTGGATGAGGCAGCAGCCAACTGGGGGGTTAAGGTCTTACGCTACGAGATTAAGGATTTGACGCCGCCTAAAGAGATCCTTCATGCGATGCAAGCTCAAATTACTGCTGAGCGTGAAAAACGCGCATTAATTGCCGCTTCAGAAGGTCGCCGTCAAGAACAAATTAATATTGCCGAAGGTGAAAGAGCAGCAGCTATTGCTCGTTCAGAGGGGGATCGTCAGATGCAGATCAATCAGGCACAAGGTGAGGCAGAGGCCGTGGTGACTGTGGCAGATGCGACTGCTGAAGCGATTAAAAAAGTGGCAGCTGCCATTAATGAACCAGGTGGTATGCAGGCAGTTAATCTACAGGTAGCTGAAAACTATGTTGACGCTTTTGCTCAGTTAGCGCAAAAGGGCAACACCTTAATTATTCCTTCAAATCTTTCAGATATCAGTGGCCTAGTCGCCAGCGCTATGTCCATAGTTAAAAATACAGACAAACATTAATTGATAGTTATCTAAAAAATTAAGGCCGTTAATTGTTTAAGCAATAACAGCCTTAATGATAGGATTATTTAGCGCGTATCGTGTTTCATGATGCGCGCTTTTTCTCGCTCCCAATCCCGATCTTTAATCGTCGCTCGCTTATCGTGCTGCTTCTTACCTTTAGCTAAGGCGACGGTCATTTTGATTCGCCCCTTTTTAAAATACATATTTAAGGGGACTAATGTATAACCACGCTGCTCGACACGGCCAATTAACTTGTTAATCTCCTGCTTATGCAAGAGGAGCTTTCGAGTCCGTGTGGCGTCAGGGCGTATGTGAGTTGAGGCGGTTTCTAAAGGACTTATATGCATATTGAGTACAAAGAGCTCGCCATTGCGTATCACAATATGGCTTTCGGCAATTTGTATGCGGCCAGCACGGATGGCCTTAACCTCCCAGCCTTCGAGTACCAGACCGGCTTCGAATTCATCTTCGATAAAATAATCGTGTCGCGCTTTTCTATTATCAGCAATCCTAGTCATTCTATTTAATTCTATGTTTTATTTGCTATTGATCGTTAAAATGTAGATCATATGTTTATTAGTGGTAATCATCTATTCTAATGAGAAGTGTTGATTTTCGCCATCTTTCATTCTAATTATCAATTTTATTTATATGCATACCGTAAAACGCAGTGTATTAGTACCTTATAGTGCCGAGCAAATGTTCAACTTAGTGGCTGATGTAGATAAGTACAAAGAGTTTATGCCTTGGTGCGGTGGCTCCGAGGTCAAGGAGCACTTAGAGGATGGCTTAGTAGGTTCAGTCACCATCGCTCTTTCTAAAATCAGGCATAGCTTTACCACGCGTAATACTCATGATTTTCCCAATCGTATCCAACTGGATTTAGTTGATGGGCCTTTTTCTTCACTTAAGGGGGATTGGGTCTTTACTCCCTTGGCAGAAGATGCCTGTAAAGTCGAGTTTACTCTAAACTATGCTTTTAATAGTCGTCCCCTTGAGTTTATCTTAGGTCCTATTTTTAATAAAGTAGCTAATAGTTTTATCGACTCATTTACAAAAAGAGCAGAACAACAATACGGTGAAGCTTTTTAATGGTCAAGATGATTACGGTTAATATTATTTATGCTCTAGATTCTGAGCAGATATGGCAGGGCACTGTAGAGCTTCCTTCTGGTTCAATCATTGCTGACGCCCTCAAGCAGAGTCATTTTTATGAGGATTTTCCCGAGCTACTCGATCAAGTCAAGGGGGTTGGGATCTTTGGTCAAGTAAAATCTCTAGATGACAATGTTGCTGACGGTGACAGAGTCGAAGTCTATAGAGCGTTAAACTTTGATCCGATGGAGTCGCGTCGACGTCGTGCAGCACATAAAAAAGCCGGTATTCTTAAGCGTAAACATTTAAAACCAGACCGCTCCAAACGCTTTGAGTATATCGAACATAAAGATAAAGATTCCAAAAGGAGGGAATATGAGTGAAGTCGTATTGTTTTCAACCATTGATTGTGGTGAGAATCGTATCGGAGTTGCTACTTTAAATCGGCCTAAGGCCTTAAATAGTCTTGATTTAGAGATGGCCAGTTTATTAAGTGCACAGTTAAAGGATTGGGAGCAGGATGAGCAAGTAGTCGCTGTGATTCTAGACTCGGCAGGAGATAAGGCATTTTGTGCCGGTGGTGATATTACCAGTGTCTATCAAGGGATGCTAGATAATAAAAGTGGCAAAGCCATGGATAATCAATATGCGGTTGATTTTTTTAAGACAGAGTATGAATTAGATTATTATCTTCATACCTTTAAAAAACCAGTCATTGTCTGGGGTCGCGGCATTGTCATGGGTGGCGGTATTGGTTTATTGTCTGGCGGTAGTCATCGAGTGGTGAGTGATGATGCTCGTTTAGCCATGCCAGAAGTGACCATTGGTTTATTTCCAGATGTTGGTGGTAGTTGGTTATTGTCGCGCCTGACTGCTAAGTCAGGACGTTTTTTAGCAGCAACTGGTGCTATTGTAGGCAGTGATGATGCTTTATTTACCGGCTTAGCTGATTATGCTATGCCTACCGAGTCATGGGAGGATTTTGTCAAGGAACTAGCGACTCATTCATGGCCTACCTATCCTTGCAAACGCCGTACTCGCATTGAACGTGATGATTTAATCCATGATGTATTGAGAAAATACGCTCGTATTGGTCCTAAGACAGCAGGTCCTCTTCAGGAAAATATTGAGTTAATTAATGAGATCTGCTCAATTCGTGACTATAAGCGTGTTTATAGAGAAATTGAAAAGCTCACTGCACATAAAGAAGAGTGGTTGTCTAAAGCGGCAAGCACAATGTTGCGCGGCTCAGCCTTTACTGTTGGACTTGCCTTAACTCTACAAGACTATAGCAAGCATATGTCCTTAAAAGAGGTTTTTGAATTAGAGTATATCGTTGCTTTACACTGCTCATCTGATGGTATGTTCCAAGAAGGAGTCAGGGCTTTACTGATTGATAAGGATAGAAATCCAGATTGGCGCTACCAACGTATCGAAGAAGTGGATATCAATGATATTTATCGTTATTTTGATGCACCATGGGATGATGAGAAAGGACCTTTACAGTTAAATTAACTCTCAACTACCTTTAATGAAAATGGGGATACTTTAAAGGTATCCCCATATCATTTAGTTTTCTGGCTTTTCCAAAGAGTAGGGGGGTGCTTGTACTCTCAACTCAGGACCACTTTCAGAGCCTAGGTGTAAGGATTCAGAGGTACTACCATCTACTGCTTCCAGGCGGGTCTCGAATAACACCCAACTGCCTTTATCATCAGGCAAATGTGCGATGTTAACCACCTTGCCGGTGGGACTATCACCCTGGAAAACATCAGCACCAACGACAACATCAAGTGCCTTCTGGCCGGTATAGCCGATATAAGAGCGTCGCTTTAGGGTGCCTCGATAGTGACTGCGAGCAATCACCTCTTGGCCAGGGAAACAGCCCTTTTTAAAGTTGACGGCCCCTATAGCATCGTAATTAATACCCTGTGGGATAAACTCCTCACGATTACCTAGCTCAACCCAAGCAATGGCATGGATAATGTCAAACGCTGACCAATAACTAGCATCTGAAGCGAGTCGTTGATATGCATCAGTCTGAGGCAATAATTCATCAATGGCTGCTCCATTAACTTCTTGGTCAATAGAAATAGCCATATAACGCTGCTCACTGCCCGTCGAAGGAAAGCTTATCCATTGCTTCTGAGTGTCTGACTGAAAAACTACAAAATCATGCTTATCAGTAATCTCAGTTGGGGCAAATTTTACTGCCTTGGCTTCAGACCATAATCCGAGAATAGTGGCATTTAGTTCAACTATCTCGACCTTATTTCTAAATATGAACATCTTCAAGCGTTTTAAGGTTGGCTCTAGAATATCTTTTTTAATTAAGAAATAATACGTATCACTAACTTCAGCAGCTTGCCAAAACAAAAAACTTGCTAAGCTTCGTCCCTTAGCATTACACCAAGCAGTCAGCTGAGCTTGTTCAGTAGTGGCAAAGCTAACGTCCTGAGTTAATTGACTTTGTAAAAACTCTAAGGCATCAGCACCACTAATTTTAATTAATGAAAAGTCATCCAGTAAAGCGTAATTTACTACTGGAGAAGAAGATTCTGACATAAATAACTCCTGTTATTTCTAAAAAACTTTCATGTCTGTTTGATATTATGCCATGTAGCTCCCATATGAGAGAGAATACCATTATGTCATTTAAGTTGAATTGAGCAGTGCCACATGGCTAAGCACAGATGAAGTTATTAAAGCATCACGAGCCCAAAGTGAAACTGTTAAAATCACTTATTTACTACAAGATAACATAAAGAATACTTATGAAAAAATTCTTCAAGTATTTTATTTTACCCCTGTTTTTATTAGCCATTATCGCGACAGCAGTGGGTGCGTACTATGCTTATAATTGGTCAAAGACCCCCGTTAGCTTAGAGGCAAGCGTTTATGATTTTAATATTAAACGCGGTGATAGTTTACGTAGCGTCGCTACCAAGCTTGAGGGTGAGGGTATTCTTAAATTTGCTGATTTACTCATTCTGTATGGCCGCTATACCGGTCAGGACCGCATGATTAAAGCCGGCGCTTACGAGATTAAAGCAGGCGATACACCGCTAGATGTGCTAGAAAGAATCGCTAGTGGTGATATGAGTCAACGGCGTATCGCTTTGATTGAGGGGCTGACTACACAGCAGTTTATTGAGCGGATACAATCAAATCCAGATATTATCGTGACGCTTGATGCTGATAACCCTGAGGAGTTAATCAATAAATTAAATATTCCCTACGACTCACTTGAAGGGATGTTTTATCCAGATACTTATGTTTTTATACCCGGTGATACAGACTTTGATATCTTAAGACGTGCCTACGTGCAGCTACAAACGCACCTACAAGAAGCGTGGGATAGTCGCGACCCGAGTATTCCTTTAAAAACCCCTTATGAATTACTCATTATGGCCTCCATTGTTGAAAAGGAAACCGGTTTGAGTAGTGACAGAGATACGATTGCTGGTGTCTTTATGAATCGCTTAAAAATAGACATGCTATTGCAAACAGATCCTACTGTCATCTATGGAATGGGCGATAAGTACGAAGGACGCATCCGTAAGGTAGATCTACAGACTGATACGCCATGGAATACCTATACTCGCAAGGGGCTTCCTCCAACCCCAATTGCCAATCCCGGTTTAGCTGCCATCCAGGCAGCAAGTCAACCTGCTGAGCATGAGTATTACTACTTTGTATCTCGTGGGGATGGCAGTAGCGAATTTGCTAAAAACTTGCGCGAACATAATCAAAATGTTCGACGATTTATTTTAAACAAAGAGGATTAAGTGAAGGGTTTTTTTCTCACGATAGAAGGTGTCGACGGCGCAGGGAAAAGCTCCCATATGGACAGCATAGCTGCCTGCTTTACAGCACATCAATATGACATAGTTGCTACTCGGGAACCGGGTGGGACACCCTTGGCAGAAACCTTAAGAGAGTTATTATTAACTTCTGAAATGAGTTTGGAGACTGAGCTCCTGCTTATGTTCGCTGCACGCCAAGAACATATTAATCAGGTAATTAAGCCTGCCTTAGTTTCGGGCAAGGCCGTTATTTGTGATCGCTTTACGGATTCAAGCTTTGCTTATCAAGGCGGTGGCCGTCAAATGGCTGCTGAAAAAATCCAACGATTAGCTGACTTAGTACATCCTGATCTAATGCCTAATCTCACTTTGTTATTTGATGTGCCCTTAGAAATTGCTCGCGCACGCATGTTGCGTGAACGTGAACTGGATCGCTTTGAGCAAGAAGAGGAAGACTTTTTTGAGCGTGTCAGACAGACTTTTTTAGCACGAGCAGCTGCAGAGCCTGAACGTTTTGTAGTGATCGATAGCAGCCAGCCTAAAGAACAGGTGGCCGCATTAGTATGCCAGACGATTAATGATCGACTTAAAGTTCACCTTCAATCTAACAAAGTATAAATAATTTAACCGTGATGAATAGTATTGTCCCTCAATTTTTACCTTGGCAAAAACAGATTGCTCAGCAATGGCTAGGACAAAATGATCGCTTTAGTCATGCCTGGTTAATCCATGGCGAAGAGGGTATCGGCAAGTTTCAATTTGCTCATGCCGCAGCCGCTGCTATGCTTTGTGAAAACCGTATAGATGCCGCTCAAGCTTGTGGCAAGTGTCAGGCATGTCGTTGGCTCTCACTTAATCATCATCCTGATTTACGGGTGGTTGTACCTGATAGCTTATATGAAAGTTTGGGACTTACTCCCTCAGAAGATGAGACAGCTTCAAGCGCATCTAAAAGTCAATCAAATCAAATTCGAGTACAGCAAATCCGTGCCCTCGATCAAAAGAATTTCTTCACCCTGACCAGTCATCGTGGTGGTGCTAAAGTTTTAATAATTTATCCTGCTGAACGTCTTAATCAAGAGTCGGCAAATGCGATTTTAAAAATACTCGAAGAGCCTCTTGGTGATACACGATTTTTATTGGTTTCAAATGGCATTAAGAAATTATTACCGACCATCGTTTCACGCTGTCAACGCTTACACTTGCCAATACCAGAAGCTGAATTAAGTTTAGAGTGGTTAAAAGAGCAAGGGGTCAAAGATGCAGAGGTTGCCTTAACCGCTGCTGGAGGAGCTCCATTCAAGGCCAAGATGCACAGCGAATCCGACTATGAACCTGTACGCTACTGGTTGGCATCTTTTGTCAAAAGCTTAGCGGATCGAGAGCTACCTGAAATTCAACCCTACATTGATAAACTTGATAAGATCGAAGCCGAGCAATGGCTCGATACGTTGCAACGATTGCTAGTTGATTTGCAACTTAATCATCATGGTCTCAAATCGCGATACTTTCCAAGTTTAGAAGAACAAACAAGACTCATCGCTGATGGACTAAGTGATGTTAAAATTGCTGATTTATTTGATTGGCTACGCAAGGAACAACTTACCTCTGCACATAGCTTTAATAAGCGCTTATTGATACAAGCTTGTCTGCAAAAATTTATGTTGGCCTGTCTTGCGCGAAGCCGTTAGTATTTACTTAAAAATTACCTTATGTATATAGATTCCCATTGCCACCTAGACTTTCCTGAACTCGTTGAAGACCTTGACGAAATCTTAGGGGCCATGAAAAAAAATGATGTCGGATTAGCGCTCTGTATTTCTGTTTCTATGCCTAATTATCCCGGCGTTCTTAAATTGGCTGAAGAGCATGAGCACCTTTGGGCTAGTATTGGCGTACATCCTCAATATGAAAATACACCTGAGTTGAGCGAAGAAGAATTGGCAGAATATTTACAACACCCAAAGATCGTCGCAGTAGGTGAAACTGGACTTGATTATTTCCGTTCTGAAGAGCCTTTAGAATGGCAAAGAGATCGTTTTAGAACACATATACGAGCAGCGATTGCAGCGGATGTTCCTTTAATCATTCATACTAGAGCTGCTAAAGAAGATACCATGAAAATACTCAAAGAAGAGGGGGCAGAACGCTGTGGAGGGGTTATGCACTGCTTTACTGAGGATTGGGAAATGGCCCAAGAAGCCATGGAGCTTGGTTTTTACATTTCCATGTCTGGTATTGTCACCTTTAAAAACGCGGAACAAGTTCAAGAAGTTGCTAAGAAAACCCCTCTGGATCGATTACTTATCGAAACAGACTCACCTTTTTTAGCGCCAGTTCCTTATCGTGGTAAACGTAATGACCCCTCTCTAGTCATCCATGTCGCTGAAAAAATTGCAGAATTGAAACAAATTTCACTTCAAGAGGTCAAAGAAGCAACGACTGAAAACTTTTTTAAGCTATTTAAAAAGGTGCAACGACCCGCACTATAAAAATAGCCTATTGATTTAAAAGAGAATCTTAACTATGTTTACTTCTTATAAATTGCGTTTTTTTACTTTTATCACTATGCTGATGCTCTTAGTCATCACAAGTGGTACTGCCTTTGCCAATAGTTGGTGGATTGATGTTCGCAATGATCGTGTGAACAAAATTATTGAATCTATTGATCAAGGCCAAGATCCTAACCTTATTAATAATGACGGGCATACCTCTTTAATCTATGCTTATAGAGAAGGGGCTTTAAAAAGTTTTGACGCCTTAGTTCAACATCCAAAAGTCGATATTAATCAACAAAATAGTTATCATGAAAGTCCAATCATGTATCCGGCTTTAGCTAATGATTTTGAGCGCGTAAAGACATTAACCGAAAAAGGCGCTCAGCTTAATCACTTAGGTTGGTCGCCGATTCATTATGCTGCAATCAAAGGCAATGCCGAGATTGTAAAGTATTTATTAGATCACGGAGCTTGGCCAAATTCGCCTGCACCTGATGGCTCTAATCCCTTGATGATGTCGGTTAGTGCGGGGAGCGTTGAAGCTGTTGAGGCTTTAGTTAATGCTGGCGCTGATCCAAATGCGGTAAATTTTGATGGTGTTAGTGCTCTCGATTTAGCCAAAGAACGAAATAATCGTAAAATTTTAGAGTTACTATCAAAATAAGTTTGCTTTATTTTGATCGCCTGATATCTTTTAGAGGCCTGCTGTTTGGCTACTGAAAATTACCCGACTCTATTAGTCGGGTATCTGTTATAATATGACTTCTATTTGCAATCTTCTATTGACAGTAGATTTTAACTTCACAATACATAAATATAGGGGGTCAGCGTAGCCATGTTAATTGACCGTTTCAATCGACGCATAGAGTATTTACGCATTTCCTTAATCGATAAATGCGATTTGCGCTGTACCTACTGTATCCCAGAAGGATTTACAGAGTTCGAGCATGCTGAAAACTACCTGACCTTTGATGAAATCGAAAGGGTAGTAGCGACTTTTGCTCGTCTTGGCACCTCGCGCTTTAGACTAACTGGTGGTGAGCCTTTATTACGTAAAGGTGTTGTTGACTTAGTTGGTCGTTTATCTGCCCTAGATGGCGTTGAAGACCTCTCTATGACGACTAATGGCACCCAACTAGCTCGTCTAGCTCAACCCTTAAAGGACGCCGGCCTTAATCGCTTCAACATCAGCATGGACTCATTAGATGCTGATACTGTCAAACAAATCACCGGCAGCGACTCCCTACCTAAAGTGTTAGAAGCCTTAAAAGCGGTTAAAGACGCTGGCTTCACTCGCACCAAGGTTAATATGGTTCCACTGCCGGGAGTTAATACTCAGGATATTGAGAGCATGATCCGCTTCTGTATGGAAGCCGGCTTTACCTTAAGACTTATCGAAGTCATGCCGATGGGCGTAAGTGGTCAGCGTTTAGACTATCTTGATTTACAAAAGGTCATTGAAGATGCTCAGGACAAGTTCGGACTTATTGAATCAAAACGTATTCATGGTGGCGGACCTGCTCGTTATTGGGAAACAGCTGACGGTGAGTTCTCTTTAGGTTTTATTACACCGCGCTCACAACACTTCTGTGAGACCTGTAATCGAGTACGCATGACAGCCGATGGTGTGCTGCATTTATGTCTTGGGCAAAATGATAGCTTTGACTTAAAGCCTTATTTGCGTTCTGACTGCTCTGATCATGAGCTCGAAGAAGCCCTCAGACTTGCTATTGAACTAAAACCTGAAAAGCACGAGTTTAATGAAAAGCCTGAGCAAATTATTCGCATCATGGCAAAAACTGGTGGTTAAATCTAGCAGTTAAATTCATAAAGGGGCTTAGTAAAAGCCCCTTTATTCTTTATCCTCACTGAACTACAAAGCCTGCCACTTTTCACCAGGATAGACTGCATTACATACTTCTGCTCTACATCGTACCTTTAGGCCACTGACTGACTCTATACAAAAAGGGACTGAAGCAAAAATACCATGTACCTTTTGTTTGCCAGATTCGTCTTTGAGTCCACCTAAAGTTTCTGCAATGGCTTTAGGACGGCCGGGGAGATTAAGGACCACACTAGCTCCACGAAGGACACCTACTTGGCGAGAAATAATGCCAGTTGGAATGAAGTTTAGGGAGATTTGGCGCATTTGCTCGCCAAAGCCCGGAATCACGCGCTCTGCAATCGCTAGCGTGGCTTCAGGTGTCACATCACGAGGGGTAGGGCCAGTCCCTCCGGTAGTTAAAATGAGATGGCAGCGTTCATCATCGGCAAGCTTTTTAAGCGTATCAGAAATTAACTCCTGCTCATCAGGAATCAAACGTTCAACATACTCGATAGGGTTGATGACCGCTGAATTCAGCCAAGACTTTAAGCCTGGTAAGCCCTCATCCACGTACTCCCCCTTAGAGGCTCGATCACTGACTGAGACCACACCTACCTTTAGGGTCTCCAACTCAAAACCAAAGTCATTATTACTACTCATTAACTAGTATCTCCAATGTAAATTATTTGAACGATTCATGCTGTTTACTATATCACGCATAGACCATACAGAAGCTATTATAATAGAGCAGTTTTTTCAGTAGATAATGCAATATTGGAGTCTTTATGTCAGAACAAAAACTTACACACTTTAATGAAGATGGCCAAGCACATATGGTTGATGTGGGTGATAAAAACACAAGCAAACGACAAGCCATTGCCGAAGGCTCTATCACTATGAATCAAACGGCCTTTGATTTATTAAGTTCTGGGCAGAGCAAAAAGGGAGATGTATTTGGAATTGCTAGAATTGCCGCTATTCAAGCAGCTAAGCAAACTAGTAATTTAATACCTTTATGTCATCCCTTGGCTTTGACGCATATTAATGTTGATTTTGAATTATATCCGGAGGAGCAAAGGGCATATATACAGGTCACAGTTGAAAATCTTGGTAAAACTGGGGTTGAGATGGAGGCATTAACTGCTGCAAGTGTTGGGTTATTGACGGTCTATGACATGCTTAAAGCAGTAGATAAAGGCATGGTTATTCAGTCAGTACAACTACTTAAAAAAAGTGGTGGTAAATCTGGGGATTTTATTAGAGCTAATACATAAAAACAATAAACACATTATACTTTTCGCCTGAAAGTGACGTTTTATCAATAAATACTCGAATTCTTTTCAGTGATATTTGTTGTTTAATCTAGATTCTTAAGCATTAAGGGAATACTTGCATCCCTTTTTATTCTTGCAGGCAGTATAATGCTGCATATATGCGTAATATTTTTGTAAATATATATTACCCAAGTGTTTAACTATTCTTTTAAGGAGAAGTGTGATGGCGCTACAATCACTAGATATTAAGCGACGCTCAGCGACGTCGACTGTTACGCCGCCACCTCAAGTTCGCAAGCCAGTTGTAGAAGTAGCAAAGCTTATTGATACAACTACCTGTATTGGCTGTAAGGCTTGTCAGGTTGCCTGTTCTGAGTGGAACGATATTAGAGACGAAGTCGGCAATAACGTTGGAGTTTATGACAACCCGGCTGACCTTACTCCAAAGAGCTGGACTGTCATGCGCTTTAGCGAAACTGAAGAGTTTGGCAAATTAGAGTGGCTCATCCGTAAGGACGGCTGTATGCACTGTGCAGATCCAGGCTGTCTAAAGGCCTGTCCTTCGCCAGGTGCTATTATTCAATACACTAACGGTATCGTTGATTTCCATCAGGAAAACTGTATTGGCTGTGGCTATTGTGTGGCAGGCTGTCCCTTTGATATTCCCCGAATTTCTCAGGAAGACAAAAAGGCCTACAAGTGTTCATTATGTTCTGACCGCGTAGCCGTAGGTCAGGAGCCATCCTGTGTTAAAACCTGTCCGACTGGTGCTATTCGTTTTGGTTCTAAAGAAGACATGAAGTTTTTCGCTGAGGATCGCATCAAGGATCTTAACTCCCGTGGTTTCGAAAATGCCGGTCTTTACGATCCTGAGGGTGTAGGTGGTACTCACGTGATGTACGTATTACACCACGCTGATAGACCTGACTTATATAGTGGTCTGCCAACCGATCCAAAAATCAGTAGCACAGTTCAAGTTTGGAAGGGCATCTTGAAGCCTTTAGCTACAGTAGGTATTGCTGCCGCCGGTTTCTTAGGTTGGTTGCATTACATTACTATGGGTCCTAGTAAAACTGACGAAGACAGAAATGAAGTACTAACTGATGACGGTGAAGTACTGAAAAGTGAAGAGGAGGCATAATCATGACTCAGCCTAATAAACAAGTTGAACAAGTAATTCAACGCTATCGTAAAGTAGAGCGCGTTAACCACTGGGTAACTGCCGGTTGCTTTGTGTTATTAGCTATCTCCGGTTTAGCCTTTTTCTATCCCGCTTTCTTCTGGCTAACAGGTGTTTTCGGAACTCCGCAGCTTGCACGTATACTGCACCCTTGGATTGGCGTGGTCATGTTCCTTAGTTTCATGATCATGTTCTTCCGTTACGCAAAACATAATATCCTCAACAAAGAAGATACGAAGTGGCTGACCTCTGTGGGCGATATTTTAAAGGGGAGAGCGGTTGGTGACGTTGGCAAATACAACGCAGGTCAAAAAGCCATGTTCTGGCTAATGTCTATCTGCATGCTAACCTTACTAGTGACAGGTCTTTTATCTTGGCATGCTTACTTTGGTGAAGTAGTGCCGATTCCCCTTAAACGTGTTGGTCTATTATTACATGCAGCATCTGCCTTAGTCTTAATTGCAGGTATTATCGTTCACGTCTATGCCGCTATTTGGGTTAGAGGTACGATTCGTGCCATGGTTGAGGGTGTTGTTTCTCAAGCTTGGGCCCGTACTCACCATCCACGTTGGTATCGTGAAGTGATGGCAAAGCGTGCTGAAAAAGCTAAGACCGAAGGTGGTTCCGCTTTATAACTTATGATTAAGCAGTTGATTTAGCTTCATGAATCCTTTATCTGAAGCATCTATCTGGCGTCTTGAGAAGGGTGTAATCACACCTACTCAAGACGTTCTTATTCAGGAAACCCCGGTGTCCCTTGTATACAACGGGGTGTCTCATATTGTTTTGATGGCTACACCTTCTGATTTAGAAGCACTAGCACTTGGCTTCAGTCTTAGTGAAGGGATCATCAAGAGAGCATCTCAATTTTATGATGTAGAGCTATTTGAAAGTGAACAAGGTATCATCGTCAACATCGAGATTGCCTCTGAAGCTTTTATGCAGCTAAAGCATCGACGTCGAAATATGCAAGGTCGCAGTGGTTGCGGACTTTGTGGTATCGAAAACCTAGAAGCAGTTAAACCAGATATTGCTACGATTGATCATCATATTAATATCGCTCCAGCTGCCATTGAAAAAGCTTTAAATCAATTTGACCAAATGCAACCCTTACGAGAGTCTACTGGTTCAGTGCATGCGGCTGCTTGGGCCACTAAAGAAGGGGATATCAAGTTAAGTTTTGAAGATGTAGGAAGACACAACGCCCTAGATAAGTTAATTGGGCATGCCATGAAGCACAAGATTCAGTGGCAAGAAGGTTTTATAGTTGTCTCAAGCCGAGCCAGTTACGAGATGGTCTTAAAGTCCGCTCTTAGTGGGATTTCTTGCTTAGTAGCCGTATCAGCGCCCACTCAATTTGCTGTCAACTTAGCAAAAGAGGCCGGTTTAACTTTAGTAGGTTTTGCCCGACCTCATCGTCAAGTTGTTTATAACGGTATCGAATACATTAGCTGATTACGCTATGCGATATTAACTTAGACAATTAAGCGGGTAAACATTGAGCCCATCACCGTGCTTAACTGACTGCATTGGCGGTACTTCAACTAATACATCACCATAGGTAATACCTGAGAGCATATGTGAATCCTGTGTTGTCAAAAGCTCCACCCAAACACCTTGATCGTCATTGCGAAGAGCGCCACGTCTAAAATCACGTCGAACGCTTTTATTGTTCGGAACTTCAAAAGCCGCCTGTGCTTTAAAATTAAAAGGTTTTGATTTATCGAGGTTTACCCCTGCAATATGTTTCATCGCAGGAATAGCCAATAAAACACTTGTAGCAAAACTCGCTACCGGATTCCCTGGCAATAAAAACACCTTGGTTTTACTTCCAACTTTACCCCAGCCAAAAGGCTTACCTGGTTTAATGGCTAATTTCCAATGTTCAATTTCACCTAGTTCCTCCAGGGCTTGCTTTAAAAAGTCTTTTTCACCGACAGAAGCACCGCCAGAGAAGACTAGTACATCCTGATGATCTATTGCCTTAGTAATATGCGACTTAAGTATGTGCAAATTATCCTCAATAGCACCGCCACTACTCACTTCTAAAAACTCAAAACGCTTTAAAAGGCTCAATAACATCGGTCGATTAGAGTCATAAATCTGATTAACCTCTAGCGCTTGACCTAAAGGCGTCAGCTCATCACCAGTAGAAAATACAGTCACCTTAAGCTTTTTAAAGCAGGGGACAGTTGCATAACCTTGACTCGCTAATAAACCAATAGCAGCTGGCGTAATGACACGATTCGCATCAAGCAGTACATCATCCTTTTTTAGCTCTTCGCCTTGATAGCGAATATTTTTAGCGGCAGGAAAAGGCTCTGCGACACGGATGTTTTCACCGTCACGCTCAACTAATTCTTGTTGAATCACTGATTCACAATTTTTAGGCAATCCAGCACCAGTAAATATACGTACTGCTTGACCTGGTTTTAGCTCAAATTGATCACTCTGATCACCAGCCGATATGATACCGATGACTTCCCACTCTTGGCGCTGCATATCATGAACGGCGTAGCCATCCATCGCACTATTATTAAATTGAGGAGCAGGGTATTGAACTAATAAATCCTTAGCTAATACTCTGCCTTCAGCTTCTTCTATGGCAACTTCTTCTATTTCTTGATTACTTGTTGCATTAGATAATAGATCATTAAGGGCATCGTAATAATCTCTCATGGTTGTCCTTTTAAATAAGTTAGCCTTGTAAAAGGCTAGGGTCATTCATATTAATAAATAGTTCAGTATCATCAAACTCAATAGTGCCGTAATCACAACGTTTAATAAAACTCATTACCCGATTTAGGATTTGCGGATCATCCAAATAAACTTTTAATTTAGCGATGACACTAGGCCTACACTGCATAATCACAGGATGCTCTTTATTTGAAGTCACGGCCATGACCAATTCCTTATCGGGATTAGCCTGCAAGTACTGATAAAACTGTAGAACTAAATCGTGTGGCAAATAGGGGGTATCACAAGGCAAAACTTGAATAAACTCAACCTCAGTTGATAGGCTAGCAGCAGCACTGTAAATGCCAGCAAGAGGTCCTCGCTGCGAATACGTTGGCAAGTCTTGAACAATTGGAAAACCAAATTGCTGATATTGTTCAAGCGCTCGATTTGCACTGATAACAATCTGCTCACTATAGGGGCGAAGCTTATCCAATACATAGTCGAGTAAAGCTCGCTGCTTTAGTTGAATCAATCCCTTTTCTTGATAGCCCATTCGTTTTCCTTGGCCACCAGCCAACACGATAGCAGCCAATGAAGGAAGAGGGAGAGTAGTACTTATGCCTGCCACGATTGAGTATGTTCTAAATCAGATTGTTTCATTTCTACCCAGTTGGCATCACCGTCCATAAAGTGCTCTTTTTTCCAAAATGGTGCTCTAGTTTTGAGGTAATCCATGATGAATTCATTAGCCTGATAAGCGGCCTTGCGATGCTCACTTGCGGTTAACACTAAAACAATGTCTTCACCGGTATTGATGCGGCCAACACGGTGAATAACGCGTACATACAGGATAGGCCATTGCTGCTGCGCCTGAAGAATAATTTTTTCAATTTCTTTTTCAGTCACGCCTGGGAAATACTCTAGGAATAGATGACTTAAGGGCTTATCGTAATCATGACCTCGGACTCGACCAGTAAAACTAACCACTGCACCAGCGTTTGATGCAGCGGCTTCAGCTTTTGCCATTTCCTGAGCCAGATCGAAGTCATCTTCCTGAATCGTAATTGTGTACACCCTAACCTCCAGTGACTGGTGGTAATAGAGCGACTACAGCATCCTCTGCAACGCGTGCTGTATGCTCATGAACAATCTCATTATTAATCGCGACTTTATAAACGTTAGCAGCGGAGAGGGTAGATTGCCAAGGCTCTCCACGATTTCTGAGAAAGTTTAAAAGCTCATCTACGGTACCGCCTTGCCATTCTATTTGCTCTGAAGAAAGGTCAAGCTCTTCTCGCAGCTTAGCCATATAATTTATTGTTAGCATAGTATTCCAAAATTAATTAAATTATTCTTTTTTACCATAAAGATGTTTTTTAGCTTCATCTGTCATTGGTTTTCCTTGATCTGGGTTGTAGATAGGAATAATGGCATAGGCAGCTTTGGTGGCAGGACGGCTTTCGATACGCTTAATCCAAGCCTGAATATGTGGGTAATCATTTAAATCCACATCTTGACGTTCAGCATAAAGAGCCCATGGATAACAAGCCATATCGGCAATGGTATAGTCATCACCAATAATAAAATCTTTACCTTCTAATTGCTTATTTAAAATACCGTATAAGCGTTTAGATTCATTAACATAGCGTTCAATAGCATAGGGGATTTTCTCATTTGCATATTGATTGAAGTGATGGTTCTGACCCAGCATTGGGCCAAAGCCACCCATTTGCCAATATAGCCACTGCAAGGCGTCATAACGCTTTGGCCCCGATTTGGCCAAAAACTTACCGGTCTTATCCGCTAGATATTCTAAAATAGCGCCTGATTCAAATATAGCAATGGGTTCATTACCTTCGATGGGATTATGATCAACAATGGCAGGTATTCGATTGTTAGGCGCAATCTTTAAGAACTCCGGCTCAAATTGTTCGCCTTTGCCAATATTAATGGGATGAACTTTATACTCTAAACCAGCTTCTTCAAGAAACAGCGTTACTTTATGACCATTTGGTGTGGTCCAATAATAAAAATCGATCATTAAAAACTCCAGCTAATGTTAGGGGTTATAAGTGTAGCTATATTGTATCAAATATGCGCTTTGAAATACGATAACTAAGATTGATTAATTTCGCATAATGTATATTATGTAAAGTACATTATTTATAAACAAATAACGCTCCTAATTCTATAGAGCAATACCACTACTCTTACTTTAAGATGGTGCGTACTCGACCGTTAGTCTGTCGATTAACACGTGCATTATCAACTTGTGCTGTACTCGAGTCATTTAGTACCAAAATATGGTCACTGGCACTTTCACCGGTTAATGGGTTAAGTGATAAGCCATTTTTGCGAATTTCATAATGCAGATGTGGACCAGTAGATAAACCAGTATTACCTGAGTAAGCAACAACATCACCTTGATTGACCCAATCGCCAATCTCAACATTAAATTTATTTAAATGAGCATATACAGTACGGTATGTTGAATTATGCTTGATGACCAATAACTTACCATAGCCACCTTGGCTACCTGCAAAAACCACTTTACCGTGCTGTGCGGCCTTAACCTCAGTGCCTATGGGGACTGCATAATCAATGCCTGTGTGCATACGATGCGTAAAAAGAACTGGGTGCTTGCGCCACCCATAGTGCGAAGAAATACGGCCACTACTAATCGGTTTTTTAAGAATATGTTCAAAACGAATATCTTCTCTGTAACTACCACCGCAGATAGTAGAACGGCAGGCGCCCTTAAAAGCTACATCATTATCTAATTGTGGCAACGGCCCTAAATCCGAATCCACATCATCCAGCTCAGCCCAAGCTAGATGACTAGCGAGGAACAAAATAACAGAACAGATTATTTGTAAAAGCTTTATCGTATTAAACATTAAGAAGGTCTTTGTTTGTGCACATATCGGCTTTAAGTATATTAAACTATGCCTTTAATACACAAGTCTTTTTACGAAGTTATGCAACTTAAACCTTTGAAAATCATAGCTTTATTGCTTACTCCCCTGCTTTTGGCTGCTTGCTCCAAAACAGAATATCCTCAATCGACTAAAAATGAGCTGCTCTCCATGTGCATGGAAGGCATCATGTCTGGTCAGACACCGGTTTTAGATAAAAAACATAAAAAAGAAGATATTTCTAAAAACTTAGAGCTATGCGAATTTCGTTTAGTCAACTTCATGAACAAAGTGGACTTTGAAGACTATCAGCGCTATCAATTGCACCTTTATCAAAGCTTTGAAAGAGCTTATAGGCAAAAGTATATTCTTAGCGATGTCTATAATAATTTATCAGATAACGATCAACGCGTTTTTGCCAACATTTCCATGATCATGCTTGGCTTAGGTGAAAAAGATGAGTAAACAGTCAAACTCCAATAAACTCGCCTTTTTTCTTGGGGCCACGGCTATAAGCCTCAGTAGCCTCTTTGCGTATACTGCTTTAGCTGAAGAAACGCTCGAAAATTACAGTGAAACTGATAGACATAAAGCAATTGTCATGTGCATGACCGTTGAGTATGTTCAATTTCACCAAGAATATCCTGCCGAGCAGGATGTGATGGCTCTTTGTAATCAACGATTCCAGCAATTAACTCAGGATATTCCTTATGCAGAATATAAAAACTGGGTGCTGGATACACCCTATAGTCCCTATCCAGCGCCAGAAACCTCTGCTATTTTAGAGCAATACAACCGTATTATGCTGGGATTAGACTCTCAGTTCCCAATGATTAATTAATTGACTCAGGAATCTTTAAATGACAAAAAGAAAAACAAAGGCTATCGCTAATAAATTACTATGCACTGCCTTCACTTTGACTAGTTTTATCGCATTTTCTTCTGCACAGGCGCAAAATGTGGATGACTGGCCAACGAAAGAAATTCGCTTAATTGTACCCTTTGGTCCTGGCTCTACTCCTGATCAAATAGCTCGAGTTGTGGCCGCTGAAGCCTCTAAAACACTTAATCAAAGCATTGTTATAGAAAACCGTGCAGGAGCTGGAGGTAATATTGGCACAGCTGCTATCGCCCGAGCCAAGCCTGATGGCTATACCTTTGGGATCAGTATTAATGGGCCGCTAGTGTATAACCAGTTTTTATATAAAAACCTCAACTTTGACCCCAACAAGGATCTATACCCTCTTACATTAGCCGTTACCCAGCCAAATGTGATTGCTGTCTCCATGGAAAGTGGTATCGAAACATTAGCAGACTTGGCTGGGGAAATTAAGAAGAATCCCGATGCCATGAACTTTTCTATCCCAGGAACTGGTTCAGGCTCTCATCTGACCCAAGAGCTATTTTTGCAAAGCATTGGTGGCGAAGCCATGGCCATCCCATATAACTCATCACCGCAAGCCCTTAATTCCTTAGTGGCTGGTGATACTCAGTTTACCGCCTTAGCGCCCATCGCTTTGGTTCCATTAGCAAATGATGGTCGTTTAAAACTATTAGCTCAAACAGGCGCTGAACGCATCGAAGCATTACCAGATGTGCCAACTATGAGAGAAACTGGAGTGAGCGATGTCGTCGGTGCAGCCTGGTCGGGTTTTGTTATCTCCAACAAAGTACCGCAACCTATTAAGGATCAATTACAGACAGCGCTATTTGACGCACTGAATCATCCACAAGTCATTGAATCACTCAGAGCCCAATACATGGAGCCAATCCCCTCTACTCCTGAAGAGTTCAAAGCTTTTATGCAAATGGAAATAGATCAATGGAAACCGTTAATCATGAGTCTAGAGCTGGAAATGTAGCCTCCTCTCGTCATTAAAAACTCGCCGTAAAACCTCCGTCAATGGTCAGGATTTGGCCATTGACGTAAGATGCGGCCTCCGAAGCAAAAAACACAGCGGCACCTGCTAATTCACTCGGTTCTCCCCAACGTTTCATCGGTACACGAACAACATGTGCTGCTTTTTCTTCCTCTGTTCTCATCATTGATAGATTTTGCTCAGTAGCAAAGAATCCTGGCGCGATGCCATTACTAGTGATACCGTGCTTTGCATACTGCACTGCCAAACTTCTAACCATTCCCTCTAAACCCATTTTTGTGATAGGGTAAACAGAGTCACCTGCTCTAGCCAATCGTCCAGCAATAGACGAAATCGTGATAATCCGTCCCCAATTATCTTCAATCATCAACGGAATTATTTGCTTTGAAAGATAAATGGATGCAGTTAAATTTTGTTGGATTATTGTAAGAGTTTCTTCCTGATTAAAGTCAGAAAGTGATTTTCTTATGCGCGTTCCGATATTATTGATTAGAATATTACAAGTGCCATATTTGTCCTTAATTTCTTCAATTGCCCTGTCAATTGAATCGAATTCTGTTAGATCTGTACATAAATAGTCGACATCCAGCCCCTCGTCTAGGGCTCGATTCTTCAAATCAATTAATCTTGATTCTTGTCGGCCGTTGATGATGACCTTAGCACCGCTGTTAGCAAAAGCCATTGCCATGGCTAAGCCTAAGCCGCTACTTGAACCAGAGATTAGGGCAGTTTTGCCATGGAGACTGAAGTTGTTTAAAAATGAGGTACTCATCTCTGCCATAAAAGCTCACTCTCTACTATAATATTTTCACACGAGACACATTGAAGTTTACATCTAAAGATTCAGGCCTAAAGCGTAATACATGAAGTTAGACAAAAACAGCTCACAACATCTAGAAAAATTACTACTTGCAATTGCAAAAAAGCAGAAAAATGCATTGCAACAACTTTTTGATACTGAAGCCGAGTCGATGATGACTTTAGCTCGACAATCACTGATCCATGAACAATCAGCACAACAAGTTCTACTCAAAACCTTTGTGATTTTTTGGGAAAATGCGGGCGCTTATGAACCTGATATGGGTTCGGCCAGAGGTTGGCTCTATAGCATATTACGCTATCAGATTCGTGAGTATTATCGTGAGCAGTATCAGACTCACGCCTTAAGTCACGCTAAAGAACCTGCTTTTAAGCCATTAGGTATGAGGGATATCCAACAGGAGTTAAACCCTGAGATTAATAGTGAAGAAACTTTCCATTACTACTTTGAGCAGCTGACTGAGGAGCAACAAAGTTCCTTACTGACTGTCTATTTAAGCCCTGATGTACAAGCGGTCTCTGCCACTCGGATGGGCATTCCTTTAGGTCGACTCAAAGAAGACCTAAGTATTGGTTTACATCATTTAGCCCGTTCCATGCCCCACTTACCTCGTCACGAGGCGGGCCTAATCCTTGGTGAGTATGTACTCGGTGGAATGAGTGAAGGAGATCTGCGTCAAGTCCATGAAATCATTGATAACACCTTAGACAGCACACGTATTATTCTACTTTGGGAGGAGCTATTTACTGAGTTCATAGCCCAGCTACAACCCTGCTCTCTTGACCCTAGTATTTGGAAATCCTTGAATAACAAACTCAAAGAGCTGCATAACTTACAAAAAGAACAAGAACGCAAAAAATATGATAGCAATTATGAAGGTGAAAGCTCAGAAGCAGAAAAGCTCATGGAGGAAAAAGCAGCAGCATATGCTAAAGAAGGCAAAAAAATGCCTTTATCCTTACGACTTCATTTCTTATGGCGTTCTATTAAGTTTTGGCAGGGTTTAGGCTTAGCAAGTCTATTGCTTGCCTTAGTTGTAATTTTTTGGCCTTCCACTAGTGACTCTTTACGATGGGTTGCAGTACTCACCGATCGCTCAGCCAATCCAACCGCCGGTTGGAGTCTAGAAATAAGCAATCATGGCAAGGCCGTCGTTACGCCGACTTATCAGCAGATCCCTCAGTCAGATCTTGACTTGCAGCTATGGACCGCTAGAGGTAACGCTAACTCAATGCGTGCTATCAGTATTCTGGATACTAAAGGTTCAAACACAATTGATCCAGAGCGTTTAGGCACAGTTCAAAAAAATCAGATTTTCTATATCAGTTTAGAACCTAAGGGTGGATCTACTGCTAATCAACCGAGCGGAAGTATACTTTTCCAGGGACCGCTCATTGAACTCAATACTCAATAAGGGACGCTTTTTACATGTTATTGGCTAGTATCGTTTTACTTCCTTTTTTGGCTACTCTTATTGCCGCAGTATTACCGCAAAATAATCGAAACTATGAAGCAAAGTTATCTTTAATCACAGCATTAACGTGTTTTGTTTTAATTGCTTTGCAATTGCCAGAGATCATGAGCGGTGTGGCGATTGAGGAACGCTATAACTGGATCCCCTCCCTTGGGCTTGTCTTTACTTTCCGCATGGATGGCTTCTCATCTATCTTCGCCCTACTTGTTTCAGGTATGGGGACGTTGATATCCTTATATGCTCGTTACTATATGGATCCGAGCGACCCTCGACCTCGCTTTTACGCTTTCTTTTTGACCTTTATGGGGTCAATGTTAGGTCTTGTATTATCGGGCAATGTAATCCAGATGGTCATCTTCTGGGAGCTAACGAGTATGGCTTCCTTTATGTTGATTGCTTATTGGCATCATCGGGCAGATGCTCGCCGTGGTGCGAAAATATCATTAACAATCACTGCAACCGGGGGCTTTGCGCTCTTAGCATCAGTTCTGGTCATGGGTTATGTGGTTGGTAGCTATGATTTAGATGTCATTTTAAACTCTGGTAACCTCATTAAATCCAGTGAGTATTATCCTTTTATACTGATTACTTTTGCATTAGGATGCTTAACTAAAAGCGCTCAATTTCCTTTTCACTTTTGGTTGCCCAATGCAATGGCAGCCCCTACTCCAGTGTCGGCTTACCTGCATTCTGCGACTTTAGTAAAAGTGGGTGTTTTTGCATTAGCTCGTTTTTGGCCTGTTTTATCAGGCACTGATCTTTGGTTCTATGTCATCAGTGGCGCAGGTATTATTTCCTTTGTTGTAGGTGGCTACAATGCTTTCTTCCAAAGAGATTTAAAAGGAATTTTGGCTTATTCCACGATTAGTCATTTAGGCTTAATCTGTACTTTATTAGGGTTAAATAGTGCCTTAGCATTGTTTGTGGCCATTTTCCACATGTTAAATCATGCTACTTTTAAAGCCTCTTTGTTCATGGTCGCAGGGATTGTGGATCATGAAACAGGCACTCGTGATATTACTGTCCTCGGCGGCCTACGCAAGGTGATGCCAATAACTGCAATCTTAGCTACCGTGGCTACAGCTGCGATGGCCGGCATCCCTCTTCTAAATGGCTTTATCTCCAAGGAAATGTTCTTTGCTGAGACACTCTTTATAGATACAGCACCAGCTAATCCTTACTTTCTACCAATTATGGCTGTCTGTGGCAGTATTTTAAGTGTTGCCTATTCTTATCGCATGATCGCTAGCGTATTTTTTGGCGAAGCTAATTTTGACAAGTTAAGTAAAAAGCCCCATGAACCACCAAAATTAATGCTTGCTCCCGTTGCTATCCTCGTTTTTTTATGTGTATTGGTAGGGATTTTTCCACAACAGACAATTGGACCATTTCTTGAAACAGCCATTGCTGGCGTATTAGGTCTGAATCATGGCGTAGAGTATAGCTTGTCTATTTGGCATGGTTTCAACCTTCCTTTGCTAATGAGTGCCTTAGCCCTTTTAGGGGGTGTTATCTTGGCCTTCATTATGAATCGCTCACTCAATGAATACCCTGATGTAACACCATTTACTCAACGACTCGATGGTCGCCGTCTATTTGATAGGCTCATGGACTCTCTTGATGCTTTTGCCTTCAACAGCATTCGTTCTACCTCTTCAGAGCGGATGCAAGTACAGTTACTATTAGTCGTGCTGATTACCATTCTAGTCGCTGCCCTGCCTTTGATGGGCCGTTATGATGTCCCTCGACCGAGCCTGAATGAAATCAACTGGTTCTTCTTAGCACTTTGGGTTGTAGGTGGACTCGGGGCAATTTTAGCAGCCTATCACGCTCAATATAATCGGTTCCGCACCATCGTATTTTCTAGTGCTACCGGTATTGTCGTAGTTGCTACTTTTGTCTGGTTATCTGCGCCAGACTTGGCCTTAACACAGCTCGTCGTTGAGGTCGTGACATGTGTTCTATTGCTGCTAGGTTTACGCTGGTTGCCACAGCCAAAACGAACCGCTAGCGAACTAGATGATGATCCTATCTTGTCACTTAGACGTCGACGTGATTTATTAATAGCCATTGTGGCTGGTATAGGTATGTTCTTATTAGCCTACTTCCTCATGACGCGTCCAGAAAATCCGACTAATATCGCTGATGCCATATTAACCAAGTCATTACCTGAAGGTCATGGCACCAACGTTGTTAACGTTATTCTAGTGGATTTCCGTGGTTTTGATACCTTTGGTGAAATCACCGTACTAGGTATTGTCGCATTGGCAGTTTACGCTTTATTACGACGCTTTAGACCACCACAAGAAATGTTGCGCGCCTTGGAGCCTGCAAGCGATGAGTTAACGACTGACTTACGCCGCATCAAAGAGGACGGTAAGTTACCTCGAGGCACTATGCTCGTGCCTAATGTAATCGCTCGTATGCTTATGCCGATTACCAGTCTCATTGCTTTTTATTTCTTCTTCCGAGGACATAATTTACCAGGTGGTGGCTTTGTTGGTGGTCTAGTTTTTGCTACTGGTGTCATTACCCAATTTATTGTCAGTGGCATGTTATGGGTTGAATCAAAATCACGAATCCGACCCCAAAACTGGTTAGCTGTTGGGTTATTATTAGCGGTTGGGGCTGGAGTCTTACCGATGTTCTTTGGTAAACCCTTCCTGACTGCTATGATTTGGGAACCCGTTCTGCCTTTTTATGGTCAATTGCATTTTTCCTCTGTATTAATATTTGATCTAGGTGTGTTTACACTTGTTGTGGGAACTACGACTTATATGCTGGTTGCCTTAGCACACCAGTCATTACGTTTTTATCGTAAAAATATCTATGCAGAAACTACTGCAGAACATATGACTAGTACCTCTGATTTGAAATCAAGCAGTGTACTAGCAAAAAACAACTAAGGAGCGTCATCATATGGAAATAGTTTTTGCTTTGGCCATCGGTGTGCTCACCGGATCTGGAGTTTGGTTAATTCTTCGCTCTAGAACATTTCAAGTCATCATTGGACTACTACTTTTGGGTTATGCAGTGAATTTATTCATTTTTGGCGGTGGTTTATTAAGTGTCGGTGTTCCACCAATCATTAATGCTGATGTTCCCGTAGATCCTGCAGACTATGCAAATCCGGTGCCTCAAGCCTTGGTGCTCACCGCTATTGTGATTGGTTTTGCTACAACTGCCCTCTTTTTAGTTTTATTATTGGCTCAGCGTGGTCTCACTAATACTGACCACGTTGATGGTATGGAGAATAATGAATGAGTGATTTTGCAGTACATTTACCCATTCTTTCCATCATCATCCCGCTTTTAGCGGGCGGCTTGATGGTATTACTAAAAGAAAAGCGTCGTGGATTAAATACCTTCATTTCCTTTGCATCCGTTGTTGGGCAACTAGCGGTTGCTGTCAATCTATTGTTTTATACAAGTGGTTTTTTAGATAGCGAACTCAGCAATAATATTGCCGTATACCTTTTAGGTAATTGGCAGGCGCCCGTAGGAATTGTATTGGTTGCGGACCAGTTAGCGGCTCTAATGCTTTGCCTTACTGCTTTTTTAGGCCTGACCTCTTTAATGTTTTCTACTGCACTGTGGAATCGCGTAGGTATTCATTTTTATCCCTTATTTCAATTTATTTTGATGGGTCTAAATGGTGCTTTTCTAACGGGAGACTTATTTAATTTATTTGTTTTCTTTGAGGTTTTCTTAGCTGCTTCTTATGGTTTGCTTCTTCATGGCTCTGGTGAGAGAAGAGTCAGTTCTAGTATGCTGTATGTCACCGTTAATATGGTTGGAGCCTCATTGCTATTAATCAGTATTTCCATGATTTACTCAATCACAGGTACACTGAGTTTAGCAGAGATTGCAGCTAAGGCGGGCACCTTAAGAGCAGATGACCGCTTACTCTTTGAAACAGCCTGCTCTATTTTGGGAGTCGCATTTTTAGTTAAAGCTGCTGCCTGGCCATTAAACTTTTGGTTGCCTAACGCTTACTCCGCGGCTAGTGCTCCTGTCGCAGCTATGTTTGCTGTTATGACAAAAGTTGGAATCTACACCTTATTAAGAGTAGGTTCTCTCTTAGTGCCATCTGGTGCACCTGCAGCCTTTGGAGGCGACTGGATGTTCTATATCGGTATAGCTACCCTAGTTTTTGGTATGTTTGGGGTTTTGGCTGAAAAAAACTTAGGCCGCTTGGTTGGTTATAGCGTTATTTTGTCATCTGGTGTCTTGCTATCCGCTTTAGGGATGCCTGGCGTTTCCATGACTGGACCTACCCTGTACTATTTAATCAGTTCAGTACTAGCCACTAGTGCACTTTTCTTATTAGTCGAGCTCATTAGTCGTGTCGATACCTATGAGAGTTCTGTACTATCAGTCAGTATGGAGGCTTTCGGCTTAGATGAAGATGAGCACAGTGACTACATTGAAAAGCCAGTTGGGCTATCTATTCCTGGAGCTTTTACATTCTTAGGTGTGGGTTATATTGTCGCTGCTTTGGTTATTATTGGACTTCCACCTTTATCTGGGTTCATCGGTAAAATTGGTATTTTATCTAATGCATTAAAACTAAATAACTTCGATCTATCAGGCATCCATACCTGGTTATTACTATGCTTTGTCATTTTATCTGGTCTAGCTGCATTAATTAGCTATATGCGTACAGGTGTTCTTAAGTTCTGGACTCCTGATAAAGTAACTGTACCAACACTTAGCTTCAGAGAAGCAATCCCTATTGTCCTGTTATTAAGTACTTGTATTTTAATAAGTCTTTTTGCAAATTCTGTGATGGGCTTAATGAATAATATCGCTTTATCCCTTGATGAGCCATTCCAATACATTAATGCCGTTATGCAACAAGCGCCACTCAAAGGGGGGCATTAATATGAAGAGCTTATTTTTTTGGATCCCCATGACCTGTGCTTTATTGATTGCATGGATTATGCTCACAGGTAGTTTGACTTTAGGACAATTGACGCTTGGTTTTATATTGTCTTTTAGCTTGATAGCACTATCAACTCGATTAAGACCTGATCGAGCCTACCCTCGACGGGTATTTGCCATGATTAAGTTGTTTTTTATTGTCTTAAAAGACGTATATATGTCGAACCTAGATGTCATGTTGCATACGCTGAGAGCTAATCCTGATAATCAACCAGTTGCTGACTTTGTCAATATCCCGCTTAACTTAAGAGATCCTCATGCCATTGCATTATTGGCTTGCATTATTAATTATGTACCAGGTACGGTTTGGAGTGGGCTCACAGAAAATGACTATATCTTACACTTGCACGTATTTGGGCTTGAGTCCGAAGAAGAATGGCACCGCACAGTACATGAACGTTATGAGCCTTTATTGATGGAGATTTTTGAATAATGAGTATCCTTGATATTGCCTGCTACTTTGCAATTGTTTGCTTTGCTCTGAGCAACTTATTAACCTTATATCGTGGTATTAAGGGACCAACTCCGCAAGACCGAGCTTTAAGCGCCGATGTTACTTATATTAATACCATGCTATTAATATTTACTCTGGGTATTTTATATCGCACGCCTTGGTATTATGACATTGGCTTATTAATTGGCCTATTAGGTTTTGTGACTACCTTAGCAATGGCTAAGTTTTTATTACGTGGTGAGGTAATTGAACCATGACACATGATATCCCTTTATGGATTGAGATAATCGTCAGCATTCTGATTGTTTTGAGTGGCATCGTTACATTGATAGGTAACCTCGGTCTAGTAAAACTAAAGTACTTTAGACGACGTATTCATGCACCAACTCTAGGTAACAGCCTTGGTTTATGGTTTTTGATGGTTGCCTCAATGATCATCTCTTATATACTTGGAGACCGTTTATTCTTTCATGAAATGTTAGTGGTCATTTTTATTTTTATGACCTCCCCTATTTCATGGACACTCTTAATGCGCTCCTATGTCTTACAAGAGGCTAGAGATGCCCATGAGTCTTAAGTAGGGTTCTCTTTGACTAAGCTAGCTGACTTTTTTGAAAAATAGGTAAATAAGCTGTTTCTATCGACTCCGCCAAAGCCATAATGGCAGCTTGGCGAGTATAGCTCTTACGCCATACTAGAACAATTTCGCGTGAAGGAGTCGGTGCTTTAATCGGAATATACTTAATTTTATCTTGACGCTTACTATAGTCACCAAATATTAAGGCACTTTCAGGCAACAAAGTAATCCCTAAACCTGAGGCGACCATATGACGTATAGTCTCTAGTGAAGAGCCCTCAAAGGAACGCTGAATTCCATCAATTGAAGATGCGAAGGGGGACATTTCCGGACAAGCCTCCAAAACCTGATCCCTAAAGCAATGACCATTACCTAGTAAAAGCATGGTTTCATCTTTTAGCTCATCCGTGGTAATGCTCTTAAGCTTTGCCCAGCGATGGTCTGCAGGTACTGCAAGGACAAACTTCTCCTCATAAAGACTTAAAAAATCCAAGCCACTATCAGGAACTGGCGCAGCCATAATTGCACAATCAATTTCACCTTGACGCAACATTTCTACTAGTCTGACCGTAAAACTTTCTTGCAAGACTAAAGGCATATTAGGGTTTTGTTCCATATGCGCCGGCATCAGATAAGGTAGCAAATAGGGGCCAACTGTATGAATTACCCCTACTTTGAGCGGTCCTGTCAAGGGGTCATGACCTTGTCTTGCTATTTCTTTGATCTCTGAACTAGCTTCTAGCACCTTTTGAGCCTGGTTAATAATTTGCATACCAATGGGGGTAATGCCTACTTCAGTACCACCCCGCTCAAAAATCATCACGCCTAGCTCATCTTCTAACTTTTTAATCGCTACCGATAATGTCGGCTGACTTACAAAACAAGTTTCGGCAGCACGACCAAAGTGACGCTCTCTAGCTACTGCAACAATATATCTTAATTCCGTCAGTGTCATAATTATAATTACCTTTATTTTCAATAAGCTACGTAATCAGGAACGTAGATAATCAGCACCTAAACCAACCCAACGTTGTTGGTGCTCTAAGGCCATTTGAGGTTCATTATTAATGAACTCTGGAGCAAATGCCCTAGCCTCCTCAATGATTGCTACATCTTCATCAAGATCAATAAATCGCGTTAATGCGGTACCTGATTGTCTTAATCCTAAAAACTCACCTGGACCACGCTGTTCCAGGTCCCGTCTTGCTATTTCAAAACCATCTGTGGTTTCATACATTGCCTTTAAACGCAACGTCGCCAGCTCGGATAAGGGCTGCTGATAAAGTAACAGGCAAACTGCTTTGTCTTGACCACGGCCTACTCTTCCGCGCAGTTGGTGCAACTGCGCTAAGCCAAAACGCTCAGCATGCTCAATAACCATGATATTAGCATTAGGCACGTCAACGCCGACTTCAATTACCGTAGTCGCCACCAGCACATCAATCTCATGGTTTTTAAAAGCGCTCATAATCTGATTTTTTTCATCACTTTTTAAACGGCCATGAACTAAAGCGATACGTACCCCTTCCAACTCAACACTCAGGCGTTCGAAAGTTTCTTCTGCGGTCTGTAGCTCTAAGGTCTCGCTTTCTTCAACTAAAGGGCAAACCCAATAAACTTGCTTACCTTCATGGCACGAAGCTTGTATTAAGCTCAAAAGCTCATCGCGACGTCGATTATCCAAGAGCTTTGTTTCAACTTCCTGCCGCCCGGGAGGGAGTTCATCAATCACAGAAACATCTAAGTCAGAAAGAAAACTCATGGCTAATGTACGAGGAATCGGCGTCGCACTCATATTTAACTGATGAGGATAAACTACTGGCTCAAGAGGTAATAAGTCCGCAGTCTCTATGGTTTCTTTTAAAGTCTCATCTGCTTCACTAATCAAGCCTTTTTCACTAAGACTTAACCTTTGACCCACCCCAAAACGATGCTGCTCATCAACGATAACTAAACCTAATTGATTGAATTTAACATCCTTCTGAATGAGTGCTTGAGTGCCAATAATAAACTTAGCCTGACCACTTGTAATAGACTCATAAGTTTCACGCTTTGCTTTCGTCTTTACACTACTGCTAAGCCAATGAACACTGACTCCAGAGCCTTCGAACCAGCTACTAATTTTCTGAAAATGCTGTTCTGCTAAAATCTCAGTTGGAGCCATTAGGGCTACTTGTAAGCCTTGCTCCAGTGCAAATGTAGCGGCTAAAGCAGCAACAATTGTTTTACCGCTACCAACATCGCCTTGAATCAGGCGATGCATCGGAAACTCTCTCTGTAAATCAACTTCGATTTCACTTAATACCCGTTGCTGAGCAGCGGTTAGCTGATAAGCGAATCGCTCTAAAACCTGCTTAAACAAAGCCCCTCTTTTAGCTGCTAAAGCATGTGCTTTGAGAGCACTACGTTTTTGTCGAGCTAAAAACATGGCTATTTGTTGAGCTAACATTTCGTCAAATTTTAAACGCTCCCAAGCTGGATGATATTTAAGTTGAAGTGACTCAATATCTGTACCCAGTGGAGGTCGATGCAATAATTGAATAGCTTGATTAATTTCCATCAAACCGTAACGCTCTCTAATCTCCTCAGATAAAGTCTCAGTCACTCTGCAACCCTTGAGGTGCTTATGGATCGTGGCACTGAGCACTTCCTGTGATAGGCCCGACACGGTAGAATATATGGGAACTAAACTATCACCAAGCGCCTCGCCCGCCTTCAGCATTTTTGGATGAATCATCTCTAGTCCCCATTGGAAACCACCTCGGACTTCACCTCGAATTCTGAATAATCCTTTTTTTTCTAAAGCTGTTTTTTGACTAGGATAAAAATTGAGCCAGCGTAATTGAATCGAACCGCTTTGATCGGTAAATTTTGCAGTCAACTGCTTACGACCGCGCGTCACAACGTGGATAGATGAAATCGTGCCTTCTAACTGGGCCTTCATACCAGGCGCTAATTCAGAGATTTTGTGTATGCGACTGTGGTCTTCATAGCGCAAGGGAATATGCAGGACAAAGTCCATTGGTCTAAACAGACCAAGTGACTGCAATTTTTTTTCAGTCGCAGTCGGGACCTTTTTAGCGCTACTGACCATAATAATTAAATGCTACGTTGCACAGCCAATGGCGAGCCTCTACTCTTTATCAGGTGAAGACTCGCCTAAAATTGGCTGTAGATACTATTTACTTAAAGCCAGAATAGCATCAATTTCAAACTGGGCCCCCTTTGGTAAAGCGGAGACCTCAATTGTAGAACGTGCTGGGTAAGGCTCAGGAAATAACTCTTGCATGACACTATTGGCGATGCCAAAATTATTTAGATCGGTCAGATAAAGACCAACACGCACGATATCTTCCAAACTACCACCAGCTGCTTCAATAACAGCTTTTAAATTAGCTACAGACTGCCTAACTTGCTCTTCAAACTGAGCAGATACTAGCTCACCGCTTGCTGGATCTAGGCCTAATTGACCTGAGATAAACACGGTCGCTGGCGCAGTACTAATGACGGCTTGTGAATAAGGACCTAAAGCGGCCGGTGCTTTGTCGGAAGTGACAATTTTTTTAGTCATGTTATTTCCTATAAAAAATCGTGTTAAAGTCCAAATTAAAAGAATTGATATAGATATACTCTATATAAAACTCAATATCGATTAATCAAATTGTAGCAAACTTAGCTATACATTACTCTTATATTGATCATAGGCAGCTTGACGCAAACTATGATCCATCAAGGTGATTGCCAATAAGGCCTCAGCAATAGGCGCAGCTCGGATACCTACACATGGGTCATGCCGACCCAAAGTTTGCACCATAATAGCTTCATTATCCGTAGTGACAGAACGACGCTCGACCCTAATACTTGAAGTTGGTTTAATAGCTAAAGAGACCTTAAGATCTTGTCCACTTGAAATACCGCCCAAAATACCGCCCGCATGATTCGTCAAAAAGCCCTCAGGAGTGATTTCATCACCATGCTCTGAACCCTTTTGCGTTACACAATCAAAGCCTGCACCGATAGAGACTGCTTTGACAGCATTTAGCCCCATCATGGCATGAGCTATATCAGCATCCAGACGATCATAAATCGGCTCGCCTAAGCCTGCAGGTACACTTTCTGCGACCACCTCAATACGGGCACCAATTGAGTCTCCATCACGGCGCAACTGATCCATATAAGCTTCTAATTCTGGAACCACCTCGGCGTTGGGTGCAAAAAATGGATTATTAGCGACTTCATCCCAATTAATAAAAGGAATTTCAATCGGCCCTAATTGACTCATATAGGCACGAATTTTAGTTCCGTAGCGCAACTCAAGACATTTTTTAGCAATGGCGCCTGCGGCAACGGTGGGGGCAGTTAAACGCGCTGAAGAGCGACCACCACCACGTGGATCTCTGAGACCGTATTTGTGCCAATAACTATAATCAGCATGGCCGGGTCTAAAACGGTCGCTAATATTAGCATAGTCTTTACTACGTTGATCCTGATTGCGTATTAATAAGGCAATCGGCGTACCTGTGGTCTTCCCCTCATAAACCCCCGATAGGATCTCGACCTGATCCGCCTCTTGACGCTGTGTAACATGACGTGAAGTACCTGGTCGGCGACGATCTAAATCATGCTGTATATCAGCTTCAGTCAAAGGTATACCTGGAGGGCATCCATCGATCACACAACCAATTGCGGGACCATGGGATTCGCCAAAGTTAGTTACTGCAAATAGACGACCAAGTGTATTACCAGCCATTCGATTTCCTATACGAATTTTTTAAAAATAATTGAAGCTCATTATTATACTAATAAGATGCTCCTCTCCTATGAGGAACAGCTCAATACTATATTTTGTTTTTCTAAAGGGCTAGGTTGAGCATAACGCTCGGCTCCCGAATGTTGGATAAATGGATTTTGTAAAATCTTGACCATAAAATCCAATAACTCTGGCGAACCATTTTGTACCGCTTCAATTGCCTCTTCTGCCATATAAGTACGTAAAGTATAAAGAGGATTGATGCTGTTCATTCGTTCCTTGCGTTCTTGGGGGCTTTGCGGATCACTAAGTAAACGGCTTTGATAACGCTCTAACCAAGCTTTAGCTTCTGAGGGGTCTTTAAATAAATCAAGCCATTGCTGTTCATTTGTATCAATATCAGCTAATCGCCTAAAACTCAGAGTAAAGTCAGATGCCTGCTTGGCCATTAAAGTCCAGAAATCATTAAATAACTCATCATCATCTGAGCTTAATTCTAATAAACCAAGTTTCTGAGCATGAATTTCAAAGAACTTATCATAAAAATCATCAGCATACTTATCTAGTACGCTCCGTAAATCATCCTCTTCTATACCCAAAAGAGTAAAGCTATTGGCAAACTGATACAAATTCCATAAAGCGATATTAACCTGTTGACTAAAGGCATAACGACCTCCTTGATCGCTATGATTAATCACCCAATTAGGATAAAAATTTTCCATGAAACCATAAGGACCATAGTCAATCGTCAAGCCTAATACGGACATATTGTCGGTATTCATCACCCCATGGACAAAACCAACACTTTGCCAATGAGCCATTAAGTGTGCAGTTTTGCGAACTACAATGGCTAAGAAGTCGAGTACCTTATCTTTAATATCGTCATAATTAGGCTTTAATTGATCGGCAAAAAAGTGGCTACAAACATAGTCCAACAATTCGCGTAGAAGATCAGGGCGTTTATTAGCATACCAATGCTGAAAAGACCCAAAACGAACAAAGCTTGGTGCCACACGCGAAACAATCGCCGCTGTTTCTACACGCTCTCGTCTGACGCGGTCTTCTGACATCGTAATACTTAGGGCAAGCGTAGTTGGAACACCTAGACCATCCATCGCTGCACTCGCTAAATACTCACGAATACTGGAACGTAATACTGCCCTGCCATCACCCATACGGGAGTATGGCGTTAAGCCCGCACCCTTTAACTGAATTTCTAATGCTTGATCGTGCGTGGGTACTTCAATTGCGCCTAGCAAATGTGCACGACCATCACCTAATTGACCTGCCCAAACGCCAAACTGGTGTCCACTATAAACAGCCGATAAAGTGATCCCACCTGGTAAGTTTGCTTGACCAGACATAATATTTAAAAACTCGGGGCTCTCCCACACCTCACGACTAATTCCTAATAACGCGGCGACCTTGGGATTAACATGCAATAACTGAACATCATGCTTTAACCCCTGCATTTCTAGACGCGTATAAAATTCAGGAGAGAGTTCAGCAAAGGAATTGGTGACTTTTAATGTTTTCATAAGATATGAGAGTTTTAGCTTAATTACCGCTCTTTTTACGTTGCTTAGCTACCCGCTTAGCCGGTCGCACATACATAATAGCTGCGTAAAAAACAAGCATAGATAGTAATGCTTCAGCCATCGCCAGTTGACGCGACAGTGCTGTAGTATCGGTATACCAGCGAACTACTCCCTCCATAAAATAAAGAAGTACTAGCATCGAAGTCCATTGCATAGTATACAAATTACCACGCCATAGCCCGAACAATGCAAATACTAGAGGTAAAGCTTTTAAGGCAAAGAAGGTGCCGCCGGGTACTATCGGGTCCAAAACCCATTCCCATAAAACACACAGCACAATTAATAAAACGGTGCAAACAAAAGCAATATATCGATAAAGAGGATTTAAAGGAACCATGGTCATCGTGTTAGAACTGTCATAAATCAACAAGCTATTGTATGCTATATTTTTTAATCCTGAGCTTTAAGATGTCTCAGCCTTTAGTAATCACTACAATTAATATGATTTTTCAAAGTATGAGTTGATCAGGAATGGTTAAAGATAAAAAACAAGCCCTTGAGGACAATCGAGTCTTTATTAAAAATCGCAGAAACTCCTTAGGTGATTGGCGCTTTTATAAAAACGCCCTGATGTTTGCCGTCTCAAGGTTGGTTGATGAAGGCTTGACCGCTAAAGCAGCTAGCCTCTCATATACATCAATCACCTCAGCAGTACCTTTATTAGCGGTGGTGTTATCACTTTTTACCGCCTTTCCGATTTTTAACGATTTCAAGTATTATCTTGATGAGTTTTTGACTCAGAGCCTATTTCCCGAGAGTATTTCTGAACAAGTATTAACTTATTTAAACACCTTTGCTGATGCTGCTTCAAGCTTAACAGTTATCGGAACAATTTTTTTATTTATTACCTCGATTATGCTGATGATGACGATCGAGGACTCATTAAATAAGATTTTCCAGATTTCTAAGCCACGCCCCTTACTTCAGCGCATTCTAGTCTTTTGGGCTATTTTATCGATTGGCCCCTTTGCTTTAGCTATAAGTTTATGGGCTAGTGCCATGCTTTTACAGCAAAATATCGTGTCGGGTTTTTCTTTTTTAAGAAGCTTTTTAGGCTTTATGGTACCTGTACTACTTTCCGGCTTTTTGATGAGTTTATTATACTTTTTAGTACCAAATCGTCGGATTCGCTTTAGAGATGCAATGGTTGGGGGCTTTTTTACTGCGATTATTTTTGAGCTAATGCGTTCAGGTTTTACCCTGTATTTAAGTTATTTTCCAACCTATACCTTAATTTATGGTGCCTTTGCTATTTTGCCTATTTTCTTGATTTGGGTTTATATCTCTTGGTTGATTTTACTATTGGGAGCTTATATCGTTTCTTTAATGCCTCAAATCCGTCGAGGAGTGATTAGTGAAGATAGTCACTCTGGTGCTCGTTTATTATTAGCGACTAAGATCTTGAGAGCTCTGCATAAACAAAGAAAATCTCAGCAACCAGGTTTAAGCGAAGCCCAACTACTAGCCTTAATTCCTAGCAGCTATATTAATATCAGTTTTGTTCTAGAGACACTCGCAGACTTAGGATATATTATGCGTGGAGCCGATAGTAGAGACAGTGTTTGGGCTTTAGTCTGTGATGACAACCACTCTATCAAACCACTTGTCGATTGCTTTTTATTTGATAAACACATGGCGGATGTGCTTAGTGACAACCCTATTCGTGAGGTACTAGAACGCACCTTCAATAATGAAGAGGTCCCTATTAGCGCTATTTATGGATAAAAAAAGCCCAAACTAAGAAATTTAGTTTGGGCTTTTTGCTTTTGATAGAAGCTGAATCGTCCTAAAACAAGCTATCGACATAACTGTCTGTTTCTTCTTCAGCCTCGTCAGTTTCTTTACTTTTAGTCGGACTACCAATCACCTCTACGTCTACTCTAGCTTCAGGTGCAGGTCGACAACAACAAGGTAAAACCTCATCAGGATTAATATAGGCTAAGGGTTCGATCAAATACTCAACCTCTCCGTCAAGCAAAGGAGTGCGGCATGAGCCGCAATATCCTGCACGACATTGATACTCTACGTCATAGCCCTGGCGCTCTAAACCATCAAGCAGTGTTTCACCATCTAATAGTT
>JAAYRZ010000154.1 GCA_012518515.1 Alcaligenaceae bacterium | reverse complement strand
TCCTATACCGCTAAGTACTGACAAAACAAGCATTAATAAAAAAGCGTATTTAGTTAGAAGGCGGTAATTACTAATGGCTTTATCTAAACCAGAGGCAGTAGCTAGGCGTTGAGCACGACGAATGATTTTTTGTTCGGGATTGAGGTCTTCGGCACGTAAGGCATAAATATAGGCGGAGTCATCCATGGCGCCATGGTGATGCTCTTTTAGGCGTATTGCCTCTGTTTGCCAAAGCTCGGTGAATTTTGTCATGTGTTCAGTGTAAAGCGCGAAATCAAGTTCAGGATTTTACCTTGTCTAAACGTGATATTATTTCACACTTTACGAAAGGATTAGCCCTTAGGGAACCATCGCTCAAGCTTGGCTTGAGATTTCGCCTTAATTTCCGGTGTGATATAAGAGGCAATGGTGGCTAAGGCGGCGGTAATGACGCCTAGGTCATCGCTAAACCCAACGGCTGGTAAGTAGTCAGGGATGGCATCGATGGGCAGGACTAAATAGGTCAGGGCGCCATAGACAACGCGTCTTGCCCAAGCTGGTGTATCAGGGCTTTGAGCTGCATAAAAAAGTTGTAGTGCTTTTTCAATAATCGGCTTGCCTGCTTTTAATGCAAGGGCAGTGATTTTTTCAAGAAAGCCTTGACGATTAAATTCAGTTTTTTTCATGGTCATTTCCCTTGGGGAAAAAGTGTAGCAAGTTGAGTTTGGTCTTTGATGCTAGTTAGACTCTAGGATGAATGGATGAATTTATTTTACATTGCCTCAATTTCAACTGATTTTGTGAACAGGGTTTGTAAATTCATGTAACATCAATGGTTTAGCTTAATGTATTATTTGAAGATTGAGCATAAGGCAGTAAAATCAAGGCCTTTAATCCCTTAATATCCTTTAATAACTAAAAACATCCAAGCGGAGAAATTTATGAAAAAACTAACATCATTAGTCGCTGCCAGTATTTTGGGCTTAGCCTCTTTTGCCACCTTAGCTCAAGGTAAGGCGGAACTACGTATTGGGGCTGAGGCAGCCTATGCTCCTTTTGAGTATAAATTACCTAGTGGTGAGTTAGCCGGTTTTGATATTGATATTGGTAATGCCATCTGTGAGAAGTTGGACATGACATGTGTCTGGATTGAGCAACCATTTGATAGTCTGATTCCTGGATTGTTAGCGCGTAAATTTGATTTAGCTCATTCCGCTATGACGGTTACTGAAGAACGTAAAAAAACCATTGATTTTACTGAGCCTTTATATGAAGTAAGCAGTCAACTCGTTGCACCGAAAGGCAGTGACATTGATGGTACTGATGAGTCACTTAAGGGTAAAACGGTCGGTGTTTTACAGGGTTCAGTTCAGGAAACCTATGCACGTCAGCGTTGGGATAGACGTTCCGGCGTACGTGTTGTGGCCTATATGGATCAGACGCAGACGATCAGTGATTTAAAAGTGGGCCGGGTTGATGCGATTCTATTTGAGTCTCCTAATGCGGTTGAGGGCTTATTAGGTACTGAGGATGGCGAAGGCTATGAATTTGTCGGTGAACCGATTGTTAACGACCCGATTATGAATAACGAAATTGCCATTGGTATACGTCAAGGTGACGATGAACTGAAAGAAAAAATTAATGGAGCGATCAAGCAGCTTAAGGAAGAAGGTCTGATTGAGCAGTTTGCCGAGAAGTACTTCCAAGAAGGCGAAGTCTCTGTTATCAACTAATTATAAATTGAATTTATCGTGTTCTTAGACGGTTATTGGGAACTCATTAAAAGCGGCATTTGGGCGACGATTCAGTTAGCCCTTTTGTCCGTTTTATTGTCTTTTGTTCTAGGTTTATTAGGAGCCAGCGCCAAGCTTTTTGGTGGGGCGTTGCTGCGTGGTGTCGCTACGGTTTATACGACGATTATTCGTGCTGTGCCGGATTTAGTGCTGATGCTGTTATTGTTTTTCAGTATACAGATGGGTCTGAATCAGCTAACCGATGCTCTTGGCTGGCGTGTTATTCAAATTGACCCTTTCTGGGCCGGTGTGATTGTGATTGGCCTGATTTATGGGGCGTATTTTACAGAGACCTTCAGGGGGGCGTTTTTAGCTGTGCCTAAGGGGCAGATTGAAGCTGGCATGGCTTACGGTATGCGTCCTGCGCAGATTTTTCGCCGAATTTTGTTTCCCCAAATGATGCGTTATGCCCTCCCAGGAATCGGCAATAACTGGTTAGTGGTGCTTAAAGCCACGGCTTTGGTTTCCATCATTGGCCTCAGTGATTTGGTAAAAGCTAGTCAGGATGCGGGTCGGGCGACTGGTGATATGTTTAAGTTTATTCTGGTTGCCGCTTTGATTTATTTAGCCCTAACTTCTATTTCTAATATTGTTCTGTGGTTTTTAGAGCGACGTTATTCAGCCGGTGCTGCTAAGTTTGAATTGGATTAAGCAGAGATGGATAGATTTTTAGACATTTGGCTGGATTATTGGCAAGCATTTTTAGTCTGGGACGGCTTTGAGTTCTCAGGGCTAGCCGTTACTTTGTGGATATTAGTTCTCTCGCTATTATTTGGTTTTTTGCTCTCTGTGCTGTTGGCGGTCGGGCGAGTATCAAAAAATCCTTTGATTAAGGGGCCGATTTGGCTTTTTACTTATGTGTTCAGAGGGACCCCTTTTTATATACAGCTCTTACTTATCTATAGCGGTTTGATGAGTCTAGAGGTGGTGCAGGACACACCTTTATTGCGTAATTTCTTTATTAATGGTTATTACTGTACGATTCTGGCTTTGACGCTTAATACTACGGCTTATACGACGGAAATGTTTGCTGGCTATATTCGTACTACTAATAAGGGTGAAATTGAAGCGGCTAGAGCCTATGGGATGAGTAGATGGCAGATCTATACGAGAGTGATTATCCCTTCCATGTTGAGGCGTTCCATCCCCGCTTATAGTAATGAGGTGATTTTGATGTTACATACAACCTCATTGGCCTTTGCTGCCACCGTACCCGATATTTTAAAGGTGGCACGTGATGCCTACGCAGCAACCTATCAGGCGTTTATTGCTTATGGGATTGCCGCATTAATTTATATGGTAGTGGCTTTTGTAATTGTGGCCTTATTTAGAAGAATAGAAAAACGGGCGTTAGCATATCTTGTGGTTAGCTCGACCAATGATAAACAGGTAGTGAAAAATGTATAAATTAGAAGTTCTGGATATTCATAAGTCCTATGGCGACCACGAGGTTCTGAAGGGCGTTACCCTACAGGCCAAAGCCGGTGATGTGGTGGCTATTATTGGTTCTAGTGGTTCGGGTAAAAGTACCTTTTTACGCTGTATCAATTTGCTAGAGCAACCGACAGCTGGGGATATCATCCTTAATGGCACTAAGTTGCCTTTGGAAAAAAACAAAAAAGGATATCTGCAGGTCAATGATAAAAAGATGTTGCAGAAGTTCCGCACTAAATTAGCCATGGTGTTTCAGCACTTTAACTTATGGGCGCACATGACAGTGCTGGATAATGTCATCCAAGCGCCTGTGCATGTGCTAGGCGTTAAAAAAGAAGAAGCGATTGAGCGTGCTCGTAGTTATTTAAAAAAGGTGGGTTTGCCGCCTGAAGCAGAGTCTAAGTATCCCTCTCAGTTATCTGGTGGTCAGCAGCAACGTGTGGCGATTGCAAGGGCTCTAGCGATGGAGCCTGAGGTGATGCTCTTTGATGAGCCGACATCAGCACTGGATCCAGAGCTAGTTGGAGAGGTTCTGAAGGTTATGCAGGAGCTAGCCGAAGAGGGGCGCACCATGGTGGTAGTGACTCACGAAATGGGATTTGCTCGCAATATCGCCACACAGGTCGTCTTCTTGCATCAGGGCGTGGTTGAGGAGCAGGGACCACCCGCTGAGGTCTTAAATAATCCGAAGAGTGAGCGTTTACAGCAGTTCTTATCTGGTAATTTAAAATAGTATGTTGCAGGGGATAGCTCAGGCGATGAGTCTGACCCTTTTAAAGGTTAAAAAATGATTAGCTTTAGCTTGGACCTAGCATTTTTCTTATTATTGTTAGGCGCCATGGGTGGTTTTTTGGCTGGACTGTTGGGCATTGGCGGTGGCATGATTTTAGTGCCGTTTCTGACCATGTTGTTTAGCTGGAAGGGAATGCCGATGGAGTTAGTAGTGCATTCGTGTATTGCTACCTCTATGGCCATGATTTGCTTTACTTCTTTGTCCAGTATGCGTGCTCACCATAAGCGGGGTGGCATTTTGTGGCCAGTGGTCGCAGCCTTAGTGCCAGGTGTGTTTATTGGTGGTTTTTTATCAGGTGGTGTGGTCTTCTCTTTTATCAACACGGCTTGGTTGGCTTTGATTTTCTCTGTCTTTATGGCCTATTCTGCCTACAATATGGCGTCTAACAAAAAGCCAAAACCATCACGTCAATTACCTGGTTTTTTCGGTACTTCAGCTATGGGTACGGTGATCGGCTTTATCTCTGGTTTAGTCGGGGCAGGCGGTGGCTTTCTGACAGTGCCTTTTTTAATCTGGTGTAATGTCAATATTCGCAAAGCAGTTAGTACCTCAGCAGCGCTTGGTTTTCCGATTGCAATCGCTAATAGCACCGGGTTTATTTTCTCCGGTATTAAAGAAATAGGGCTGCAGCCGGGGATGCTCGGTTATGTGTATTGGCCTGCTTTATTAGTACTAATTTCTACTAGTATGCTGATGGCACCAGTCGGCGCAAAATACGCTCATACTTGGCCAGTTGGACGTATTAAGAAGATTTTTGCTGCCTTATTAGCTTTTATTTGTGTGTATATGCTGCGAACCTCTTTAATCGCTTTCGGGGTGATTTAAACAGTATCAGCATTTTATCAGGCGGTTTCTATAGCCGCCTTTTTATTGTCTGACGCGAGGTGGTCTAAAGACGGTTTTGTCTTGATAAAAGTCCGCTTCGTGCTGTTCAGCATGCCATCCCGGTATTCCGAAAATAGGAACGGGAATATAGGGTTTAGTCGCTAGATGCTCTTCACAAAGGAATTGGCTAAGCCAGTTATCGATTGTTTTTAGGCTAAAAGCATCACTTGGTTGCGGTATGCGAATGACATGTGCGCAGATGCCTTTGTAAGGAGTGAGGAGCTTTTCCATAAGTGCGTGACCAAACACTACCGCGGTGCTGCTTTGCCATTCTTCTTTTAGCTCTACAAAGGCTTTGTGCCAGTCTTTGGCTTGTAGAGCATTCCAAAGCTCATCTGTGCAGGCTAGCAAGAGGCCGTTTTCATCGATGATAGTAATCGCATCGCGCACCGGACCACGTTGTTGATGGACGCCATCACGTTGGATTTGTGCAGCCTGTACTCGGTTGAGCTGGTGCTTTGATTGAGTAAATAGAAACCAACAGAGCGCATTAAAGTAATCGTGTGGACCATCACGAGTTGGAATGCTATTTTCTTCAAATATAAAGCTTTCATAAGCCTGACCTTCAGGGAGGTCTTCTTGTGCCACAAAGCGTTTGGGAAAGTCAGCGGGCTTGAGTTGATTTAGTAAGGCACTGACGGTAGTAAATTGAGGTGCTAGTGTCATGGACCGCTTAATCAGGGGGCGCCAATGTGCACAATAGGGGGCAGCTAAATCAAGAGAAGGGATTTCAGATAGGGGCATGACAGCTTAAGACAAGAAATTAACAGCTCTATTATTGTAATATAGACAGAAGGTTCTATACATTTTAGGAGACTTATATATTGATGGAATCAGAAAAAGTTCGTATTGATAAGTGGCTGTGGGCAGCGCGTTTTTTTAAAACACGTTCCATTTCTGTGGATAATATCAATAAGGATCGTGTGCAAATTAACGGTCAAAACGTTAAGCCAGCACGTGAGGTTAAAATTGGCGATACCATTTTAATTAAATTTCCCCGTGAGTATAAGACTGTGGTGGTTAAGGGGCTAAGCCAGGTACGTGGCCCTGCGCCGATTGCTCAGCAGCTATATGAGGAAACAGCGGAAAGTATTGCGGAGCGTGAACGCCGTGCTGAGATGCGACGTTTTGCGCCAGAGCCTGCCCATCAGATGCGTGGCGGTCGTCCGACCAAGCGCCAGCGCCGCGATATCGAGCGCTTTACAAAGATGAGTGGTGATTGGTAGGGTAGTCTGTTGCAGTAGTGTTGTGCGTTTTATCCTGCTTTAGTCGATCTTCATAATCAATAATGAGCTCGTCAAAATGACCATGCTCAGGGGCTCGATTACCTAGAAAGCTATCTAGGCCTAGACTATTGCTTTGGCCTAGACGCAGACCTTGAGTTTCGTTTTTGTCGAGGACTAACTGTACATCCCAAGCTAATTCGATACCGATATATTGACGAATCCAGCTAACTAGTTCTCTCGATTTATTGCTTTTGGGAAAGAAGTGACGATATTCATCTAGCTTCAATGGCCCAAGTGCCAAGCGAAATTTATGTTGAACATCTTTAATCCTACTACCTAAAATTGTGTCTTGGCCCAGTGCGACAGGCGTTTGACCAAGCTGAATTTGATGCTCGGGGTGAATATCAATCCACTGTGGGATGAACTCTTTTAGTGTGACATCAATTCCGAAAAAACTTTTTAAAATTAATACTAAACCCTCGGGATTACGGCTTTGGCGTGCTAAGTGACCAGCAAAATAAAATTTGATATGGTCATAGATTTCATCACGCTCAAGTAAGGAGTCAACTCCAAGACTAATTAAACTGGCTACATGGCGAGTAAATGAGGAGTCCTGACGGTCTAGATTGACAGTGCTTTGTGAGTTTGCCCAAGCCCTATAAAACAGCGTGATGAGACGATGATGAAAAATGTCGGCAAAGGCAGAATGCGTGTGGTCCTTATGGTGATGAATACGCTCATGCACATACTCTGTGATATGCAGAGGCAGTGGACCATTGGGACCAAATAGGCCGAAACCCAGAATTGAGATGGTTGTTGCTTTACCCGGTTGACGCTCAACTTTAGTTAAGTTGGATGGCGCAAATGACATTGAGGGCTCTTGTCTCATTCGCAAGGGCTCATGTCTAGGCAAACTGTTACGACCAATCGGCTTTAGCAGGGTGCTACGGGCGTCAATAAAGCGCAACACCTGATAGAAACTATGGGCGTAAGGTGCTTCTTGCAGTTTGTGCCAATATTCGTTTAGCGCAACCAGATCTTTGGGGGTAGTGATAGTGCGATTTTGAGTCATAGCGGATAACACGATGAAGCAAGCATTCTATCTAATTAATATTTCACTTTGATGAATAGTCTAGCTGTCATCAAAGTGAAAGATAGAGCATTTAAACTTCACGAAGTTACTATCTTAATAAAAGCTGTTTGCTTCATCTAAACAATGTCAGAAATTAACCGTACCGATCTTTTTGCAAAACTCAACACCATTTTGTATCGAGCCCTTGAGGGTGCTACCGCCTTTTGTAAGCTACGTGGCAATCCTTATGTCGAAGTAGTGCATTGGTTGCATCAGTTGATGCATGAGCATGATACGGATTTACAGAGGGTGTTACGGTATTTTGAAATTCGCCCTGAAGATGTAGAGCAAGGAGTTGTTACAGCTCTCGATGACTTGCCACGAGGTGCTAGTTCGGTGTCTGATCTATCAGAGCATATTGATAGCGCGACTGAAAGAGCGTGGGTCTATGGTTCCTTAAAGTATGGGGATGCGCGTATTCGTAGTGCTTATTTACTGCTTGGGATTCTAAAAAGTCATTCACTTCGTAATGTTTTATATGGCATTAGTCCGGCTTTTAGGAAAATAAGCCCTGATGTGTTGGCAGACAATTTAAATGCGATTGTTGATGGTTCAGCTGAAGACCACGAAAGTGCAGCTTTATCCGCGGAATCTAAGACAAGCGCATCGGCTTCGGGCGCAAGTACTCAGCAATCGGCTTTGGCGCAGTATGCAGTAGATATGACGGCACGTGCTCGAAATAACGAGATTGATCCAGTTTCTGGTCGTGATGAGGAGATTCGTCAGATGGTCGATATTTTGATGCGACGTCGTCAGAATAATCCTTTGCTGACCGGTGAAGCGGGTGTTGGTAAAACAGCCGTAGTTGAGGGCTTTGCGCTGCGTTTAGCAAAAGGTGATGTGCCTGAGTCGCTGCGTGATATCAGTTTATATTTATTGGATATCGGTTTGTTACAAGCGGGTGCGAGCATGAAGGGTGAGTTTGAATCACGCTTACGTGCCGTAATTGATGAGGTTCAGGCGAGTGAAAAGCCCATTGTTCTGTTTATTGATGAAATTCATACCTTAATCGGTGCTGGTGGTGCAGCTGGTACGGGTGATGCGGCTAATTTATTAAAGCCTGCCTTGGCTCGTGGTGAGTTGCGAACTATTGGTGCGACGACTTGGGCGGAGTATAAGAAATACATTGAAAAAGATCCTGCGCTAACTCGACGTTTTCAAACCATTCAGGTGCATGAGCCGGATGAGAAAAAAGCCCTGATTATGTTGCGCGGTATTGCGGATAAGCTGGAAGAGCACCATCAGGTGCTGTTGCTTGATGAAGCGATTGAAGCGGCAGTTAAACTGTCCCATCGTTACATACCAGCGCGACAACTACCAGATAAGGCGGTAGCCTTATTGGATACGGCTTGTGCTCGTGTGGCGGTTAGTCAGTATGGGCAACCTGCCGCATTAGAGGATACGGTTCGTACGATTGAGCATTTAAAGATTGAAAAGACCATTGCTGAGCGAGAATTAAAACTGGGACTTGGTGATGAATCCAGAATTGAGGCGCTTGAAGCTGAATTAACTCAGGCCGAGAGTTTGTTGGATGAACTCAATAGTGCTTGGGAAGCTGAAAAACAATTAGTCACTGAGCTTTTTGAAGCGCGTCAGCAGTTAAGAAATAATGACGAGTTAGATGAAGAGTTGCGTCTTGAGCTGCTTGCCAAGGTTCAATTACTGCAAAATACGCTTTCTGAGCTGCAGGCGGAACGGCCGCTGATTTTCTCAGCAGTCGATAGCAATTCGGTAGCTGCTGTGGTGGCAGATTGGACGGGTATTCCTGTGGGCCGTATGGTTAAAGATCAGGCGAGTTCTATTTTACAACTAGCTGATACGCTAGAGCAGCGGGTGATCGGTCAAAGCCACGCCTTAGATGCAATTGCTGAACGTATTCAAACCTCCCGTGCTAAGTTAACGGATCCCAATAAACCGGTGGCGGTCTTTATGTTGTGCGGTCCCAGCGGAGTGGGTAAGACAGAGACCGCCTTGGCGTTGGCAGAGAGTTTATATGGTGGTGAGCAAAATTTAATCACCATCAATATGAGTGAGTTTCAAGAAGCACATACAGTTTCTACCTTAAAAGGTGCACCTCCGGGTTATGTAGGCTATGGTGAGGGTGGTGTATTGACTGAAGCTGTTCGTCGTCGCCCTTATAGTGTGGTACTTTTGGATGAGGTAGAAAAAGCCCACCCCGATGTCCATGAGATATTCTTTCAGGTCTTTGATAAAGGTTGGATGGAAGACGGCGAGGGGCGTTATATTGACTTCAAAAACACAGTCATTATCCTGACTTCCAACGTTGGTACGGATCGTGTGATGGATGTGTGCAAGGATCCGGAGCTGATGCCGGATGCTGAGGGCTTGGCGACGGTGTTACGTGAGCCATTGCTACAAGTATTCCCTGCTGCTTTATTGGGTCGCTTGGCAGTGGTGCCGTATTTCCCACTATCGGATGATATGTTAGCGAAGATTGTGGCGTTACAATTAAAACGTATTGAGCAACGTCTGGCAGAACATCATGCTATTGAATTAACAACTGCTGCAGAAGCAGTGCAATTAATTGTTGACCGCTGTACTGAAGTCGAGTCCGGAGGTCGTATGGTGGATGCTATTTTAAATAGCTCGGTATTGCCTAAAGTGAGTTGTCGTTTATTAGAAGCGGCAATGCATGGTGAAGAAATTAAACGCCTGCATCTCTCAGTGGAAAATAGTGAATTTGTTTTTAATTACGAATAAATTTTTTAGTGAGTATACACTGTAAGGCACAAGTTTTTAAAAATATTTGTCAGTTAAGGAGACGTCATGTCGTATGTTGTAGAAGCACCTGAACTTGTTGCTGTACCAGTGGTTGGTGAGGATTCGAAATTTCCCGTTCGCCGTATTTATTGTGTGGGTCGTAATTACGCCAGTCATGCAATCGAAATGGGTTCTGACCCTAAGAAGGAGCCGCCTTTTTTCTTCACTAAGGCCAATGACAAGGAGTCCGTCGTGATTGCTTCTGAGGGTACTGAAGCGACGATTGATTACCCAAGCAAAACTAGTAATTTGCATTATGAGCTAGAGCTTGTGATTGCTATTGGTAAAAATGGTAAAAATATCTCAGTTAATGAAGCAGAAGACTATATTTATGGTTTTGCCGTGGGCCTAGACATGACGCGCCGCGATTTACAAAATGAGTTTAAAAAGAGCGGTCGTCCTTGGGAAATGGCTAAAGCCTTTGATCAGGCAGCTGTCATCGGTGAAATCAGTCCTAAGGCTGCGGTAGGCGCTATTAATAGCGGTGCTATCGAATTGCAGGTCAATGGTGATACCGCACAAAAGGCGGATGTTAATGAGCTGATTTGGTCTAATGCCGAGGTTATCTCACGCTTATCCGAATTTGTGGAGTTGCGTGCCGGTGACTTGATTTATACCGGTACCCCTGAGGGCGTTGGTGCGGTGAAGCCGGGTGATACCATGGTCGGTATGGTCGATAGCTTAAAGGGTATTCGCGTTAAGGTACGTTAAGCGACTATTTCGAGCACATAGGGTAGTAGAAGAGAGGGCTGAGGAGGCCCTCTTTTGCTTCTAGACGTGATCTTCACCTTCATCGATGGGCAACTCAATAATAAAGGTACTGCCTTTGCCGAGTTCGCTTTCAACGTGAATTTCCCCCTCGTGACGCTGTATCACGGTTTTTACCAAAATGCGCGGAAAGCCTCGTCGTTTAGGGCGAGGATGAATAGCGCGGACGGCAACGCCGTCCTTTGAATCTATGGTGGCGTTTGCTGTTGCTTGATATACTGTCGAATGATTTCAATCG
>JAAYRZ010000153.1 GCA_012518515.1 Alcaligenaceae bacterium | reverse complement strand
GCAGCTAAATTAAACTTTAATGTAATAATTTTGAATTACACTAAAGGTTTAGCTAAGTACTTAGCGCTTCGCTTGTTACTGAAGTGATATTTGCTAATTAACAGGTTTTATGTGTGTTGACGGTTTACGTTGAATAAATAAAACCTACTGAACTTTGGATGGAGATGATTGATGGAGCCTTTTGATTTAAACAATAACCCATGGTTACAGTCGTGGAGTGATCTGACGAGCTCAGGTGACTGGTCTGTACTAAAAACAGACTTTATCAAAGAGTATCAAGAGTTGATAAAGCAGAGTCAAGCCGGTACGTTGCCAGAATTGCGAGATCGCCGTTTTAGAAACGAGGCTTGGGCAGAAAACCCTCAGTTACATCTATTAGCTCATCTGTATGTTTTATCTTCAAATACAGTAGAAAGTATGGTCGAGCGCTTTAATTTGCCTGAAAAAATGCAGAATCGACTACAGTTTTCTGTAGACCAGTGGTTAGCTGCTGTCGCTCCTTCTAATTTTTTCAATTTAAATGCTGAAGCAATTAAAGCATTTCAAGAAAGTTCTGGCGAGTCTTTGCAAAAGGGTATGCAGAATTGGCTGACTGACTTACGCAAAGGTCGCATGACACAAACTGACGAGGAAGCGTTCCAGATCGGTGAAAATGTTGCTACCACTAAAGGATCAGTTGTATTTGAAAATGTGTATTTTCAATTGATTCAGTATCAACCTAAGGCAGAGCAAGTTTTCGAAACTCCGCTGCTAGTGGTTCCTCCTTGCATTAATAAGTACTACATCATGGACTTACAAGAAGATAATTCCATGGTTGGCTACTTATTGGAGCAGGGACACAATGTCTATTTAATTTCATGGCGCAATCCTTTACCGAGTGATAAAGACGGTATTTTAGAAGCTACTTGGGATGATTTCATTGAGCATGGCGTTATTAAGGCCATGGAAATTGTTCAAGAAATAAGTGGTCAGCCAAAAATAAATATTGCTGCATTCTGCGTGGGCGGTACGATGTCTGCGACTGCTATTGCCATACAAAAAGCCCGTGGTATTGATATCGTTAAGTCGCTTACCTTATTAACAACTTTCTTGGATTTCACTGATACTGGTGTCATGGATGTTTTCATCGACGAAGAAATGGTTGTTAGAAATGACTTAAAACTCGGCAAGAGTGGTTTGGCTACAGCCAAGATGCTTAATAGCACTTTCTCTTGGTTACGACCTAATGAGCTAGTATGGAACTACGTCGTTAGTCATTACTACAAAGGTGAAGCGCCTACAGCATTTGATATTTTGTTCTGGAATGCTGACAGTACTAACTTATCAGGTCCATTTTACGCTTGGTACTTGCGTAATACTTATCTTGAAAATAATTTAGCTAAACCAGATCACCTAACTGTGTGTGGTGAAAAGGTTAATTTTGGCCGTATTGATATCCCATCTTTTGTCTACTCATCTATCGCTGACCATATTGTTCCTTGGGAAGGTGGCTTTGAGTCAGCCAAGTTGATTTCTGGTCCAGTGCGTTATGTGTTGGGTGCTTCAGGACATATTGCTGGGGTGATTAATCCACCACATAAAAATCGACGTAATTATTGGGTAAATGAAAAACAAGCGGATGACATGAATCGTGCTCAAAGTGCTGGTGATTGGCTTGCAGAAGCTGAGGAAAAGCCGGGTAGCTGGTGGCCTACATGGGCTGAGTGGCTAGAGCAGCAAGGTGGTAAGAAAATCCGTGCCCGTAAAAATATGGGTAGTAGACAGTACCCCGTGATTGAAGATGCACCGGGACGATATGTTAAAGTAAAAGCAATGGATCACTAAATTACGGTGTTTTGCTTTGGGTTTAATACATTTGGTTTTTTTTCGACTTACCGTACAGTATTGAGCTTTAAGAAGCTTTGTAATACAAATGTTTCTGCCTAAATTAGGTTTTACCTTTATAGACAGCTTAATACAGTACGGTTTACATTAATAAATATAGTCATCTAATCTAAAAGGAGAGTGGCTTATGAACTCAACAAAGAAAATCGCTTATGTTACAGGTGGCATGGGTGGTATAGGAACAGCAATTTGTCGTCGTTTAGCTGATGAGGGTTTTACAGTGGTAGCCGGTTGTGGTCCTACTCGTAATTACCAAACTTGGCTTGATCAGCAAAAAGCTGAAGGTTATGAGTTTCATGCTTCTGCCGGTAACGTAGCCGATTGGGATTCAACTGTAGCGGCTTTTGAAAAAGTTCGCGAAGAGGTGGGACCTATCGACATCTTAGTTAATAACGCCGGTATCACTCGTGATGGTGTTTTTCGTAAGATGTCAGTTGAAGATTGGTCTTCAGTGATGGATACTAACTTAAACAGCTTATTTAATGTGACTAAACAAGTGATTGAGCACATGTATGAGCAGCGTTGGGGGCGTATCATTAACATCAGCTCGGTTAATGGGCAAAAGGGTCAGTTCGGCCAGACTAACTATTCTACTGCTAAGGCTGGTATCCATGGTTTTACTATGGCCTTGGCCCAAGAAGTGGCAAGTCGTGGTGTTACTGTTAATACTGTTTCTCCAGGCTACATTGGTACCGATATGGTACGTGCTATCCGTCCTGAGATTTTGGAACAAATTGTTGGTACTATTCCTGTTCGTCGTTTAGGCGAGCCTGAAGAGATTGCCTCAATGGTCGCTTGGTTGGCATCAGATGATGCTGGCTTCTCGACTGGTGCCGATTTCTCAATTAACGGTGGCCTACATATGGGCTAGTCAGCATAATTTTTTAACTAGTAAAATAAATAATGTCAGAAGTTAAGCAAGATAATTCACGTGTAATTAAAAAATACCCTAATCGCCGTTTATACGATACTCAGACGAGTTCATATATTACCTTGGCCGATGTCAGGGAGTTAGTAGTTACCTCAGAACGTTTTAAAGTGATTGATGCTAAAACTAACGAGGATATTACACGTAGTATCTTGCTGCAGATTATTTTAGAACTTGAGAGTGCGGGTGTGCCTATGTTTAACACCAATACTCTCAAGCAAATTATTCGATTCTATGGTCATGCTATGCAGGGTGTGATGGGTAATTACCTTGAGCACAACATGCAAGCCTTTACCGAGATTCAAAAGCAATTAAGTGAGCAGTCTGAGGAGCTATACCATGGGCAATTCAAGCCTGAAGCTTGGACTGAACTTATGTCAATACAAAATCCTATGCTAAGCCGCATCATGAGTAATTATGTGGATCAGACCAAGGATCTCTATCTGAGTATGCAGGAGCAAATGCAAAATCAAACGCAACAGCTTCTGAATGTCTTTAATCCCGCAGTCACAAAAAAAGATTCCGACGAAGATAAGTAATTCTGGACTTTGATTTAAGTTGAATTACTTAAGCTTTTTAGTGTTGATATGACTTGTTTAAACAGCTCTAAACATTGATAATAGAATAGACCTTAGACACAAAAGGGGTATTGTTACTATTAATTAGTTGTTTGTGTCCGAGTGTTAGTGAAAGTTGTTGGGTTGATGCTAAATTAGTTAAGTTGTTGAGGGTTATTGCCTATAAAAAGCTCTCGAAACTTGATAAGGATCAACTCAAAAAATAACCTTATTCTATATCATAGTAATTAGGTTACAACGTCCTTACAATTCTAGGGGGAATTTATGAAAAAATTAACTGCTACTTTATTAGCCTGTGGCATTTTCGGTTTAGCGGCTGCGCCAGTGATGGCTCAGCAAGCCGATGGTGAGCGTTATAAGCCTAACAATGAATTAATCCAACCAATTGAGCCTCATGTGGTTGAAAATCAGGCTGAGGTTGAGTTAGGTAAAAAACTTTGGTTTGATCAGCGTCTTTCTCGTTCGGGTTTCATTTCCTGTAACTCCTGTCATAACTTGATGCTTGGTGGTGCAGACCAATTAGTGAGTTCTGTGGGTGACTATTGGGCACAGGGTCCTATTAACTCGCCAACCGTTCTTAACTCAAGTTTGAACTTTGTTCAGTTCTGGGATGGTCGTGCCGCAGACTTACGTGAGCAAGCAGGTGGTCCTATTGAAAACCCACTAGAGATGGGTTCTACTCACGAATTAGCTGTTAGCATTTTAAAAACAATTCCTGGCTATGTTGAAGAGTTCAAGGAAGTTTACGGTGTAGACGAAATCACGATTGAAGAAGTTACTTCTGCTTTAGCTACTTTTGAAGAAACTCTAGTAACGCCTAATGCGCGTTTTGACCAATGGCTCACAGGTAATGATGATGCCATTACTGATCAAGAGTTAAATGGTTACTTGTTATTCAAAAATAGCGGTTGTGTAGCTTGTCATAACGGACCTAACTTAGGTGGTAACTCTTTCCAACGCATGGGTTTAGTTGAGCCATATGTGACGGATAATGAAACTGCAGGTCGTGCGGGTGTGACTGGTGCCGATATTGACCGTATGAACTTTAAGGTTCCTACCTTACGTAACGTCGAATTGACTTATCCGTACTTCCATGATGGTGGTGCTAAAACTCTTGGTGAAGCAGTTGATATCATGGGTCGTCTACAGTTAGGTAGAACGTTCTCTGATGAAGAAATTGTTGATATTGTTGCCTTCTTGAAAACCTTGACCGGTGATCAGCCTCAGTTCACAATTCCTGTTTTACATCCTAATAGTGATGAAACACCGATTGCTAACCCTTGGGCTCCTCAAGAGAGTGCTGAAGGTTAATTAAAGCGTCGCTTAGTTATTCCTTAAGTAGTACATAAAAAAGGTCGTGATTTTAAAATCACGACCTTTTTTAATGAAATAATCTATAAAGCTTTACTTCATTGTGATGGTCGTATTAACCCCTTGACTGTGTTGTGACCAACGAGCAGTTACTGTTTTGGTCTGAGTCCAGAAGCTGAAGGCTTGTTTGCCGTTAGGACCTAAGTCACCTAGTTTGGAGCCTCGTGACCCAGTAAAGCTGAACCATGCCACCGGGACAGGAATTGGAATGTTGATGCCAACTTGACCGACATCAATATTGCTCTGGAAGTGACGAGCGGTACCACCATCTTGGGTGAAGATGGCAACGCCATTACCATTGGGGTTGTCGTTAATGAATTCAATTGCTTCATCAAGCGTATCAACATTAACAATCACTAAGACAGGACCGAAAATTTCTTCATCGTAAATTCGCATACCCTTGGTAACGCCAGTAAAGATAGTCGGCCCCACAAAGTTGCCATTTTCGTAGCCTGGTACTACATGGTTACGCCCATCTAATACTAAATTAGCTCCCTCATCAACACCTGACTGAATTAGCGCCTCAACGCGTTGTTTTGCAGCAGGAGAAACTAGAGGTCCTAAATCTGCCGAGCTATCTGTGCCGACATTAACCTTGAGGCCCTTGGTTTTTTCAACTAACTCATCAACCCATTCGCTAGTCTCACCTACCATAACTGCTACAGAGGTAGCCATACAGCGTTGGCCAGCGGCTCCAAAAGCGGCACCTACTAATTGATTAAGAGCGACCTCTTTATCTGAGTCAGGCATAATGACACAATGATTTTTAGCCCCCATCATGGACTGGCAACGTTTGTTGTTATCTGAGGCACGACGATACACTTCAGTACCTACATGGGTAGAGCCAATAAATGATACCGCTTTAATGTCAGGGTGCTCACATAAGCGTTGAGCTACATCAGGACCTCCATGGACAACATTAAGAACGCCAGGTGGTAAACCGGCTTCTAGGGCTAACTCAGCTAAGAATAAAGAAGCGCTAGGATCTTGTTCGGAAGGCTTCAGGATGAAGGTATTGCCAGCTGCAACAGCATAGGGGAACATGAAGCAAGGCAGCATCACAGGGAAGTTAAAGGCGGTAATACCGGCCACCACACCTAAGGGTTGTATTAAGGTGTAGACATCGACACCACTGGCTGCATTTTCTGAGAACTCACCCATTTGCATGCTGGCTACAGAGCATGCGTGCTCAATTGCCTCTAATCCGCGACCCACTTCGCCGACAGCATCTGGGAGGGTCTTACCATGCTCTTTTGTGATGAGTTCAGCGAGCTTGTCTGTGTTGTCACGCACTAGCTCCTGCAACTTTAACATCACGCGCATACGTCGATTAATACCTGTATTACGCCAACTTTTGTAGGCTTCCTTGGCGTTGGCAATGGCAGCATCTACTTCTTCGATGCTGCAAAGAGGTGCTTTGGCTACTACTGATTGGTCGGCAGGATTTAATACATCTAAATACTTGTTGGTTTTGGAGTGAATTTTTTCACCATTAATTAATAATGGAATGATAGGTATATCGCTCATATAGGTCTCCTTAGAATTTATACGGTTTTATTTTTTATTACTTCATTGTGATGTGGAAAAAATCAAAAATCAATATAATAAATGCACAATCATTGTTTTTATTTGCACGAGCTCTTGATTAAGAGGATGTTATGGATTGGGACGGTTTACGTTATTTTTTAGCGGTTGCTAGAACATCAAAAGTTTCTGAAGCAGGTCGGCGCTTAGGGGTGGAGCATAGCACCGTGTCACGACGTATTCGACAGTTGGAGCATGACATGGGAACAGTGCTTTTTGATAAGTCACGCCGTTATGGTTATCTGCTGACGGAAGCGGGCAGGAATTTGCTGCAACATGCGGAGAAGATCGAGAGTGAATTACTCCATGCACAGCAGGTGATTAAAGTATTTGAAGAGGACTTGAGTGGGAATATTCGCGTAGCTGCAACGGAGGGCTTTGGTGTTTATATGCTAACTCCTTTAGCTGTAGAGTTTCAAAAACAATACCCCAACACCACGCTTGAAATTATGCCTTTCCAACGCTTTATTGATCAGTCACGCAGAGAGGCTGATATATTTATTACTATTGATAGGCCACTGCGTGGTAACTATGTCTATAGATTACTAAGTGATTATAGATTGCGGCTCTATGCGTCGCCTCAATACCTGAAGCGTCATGACGTAATTAATGATTTACAGGATTTGGCTCAGCATCAGTTTATTGATTATATCGATGAGTTTATTATTAGTGATGAACTGAAGTATTTGAGCCATATCATCCCAGATGCTAATGTTGTTTTCAAATCTAATAGTCTAGTTGCGCAGTTACAGGCTTGTGTTGCGGGCCAAGCGATGGCTGTATTACCATGTTTTATGGTGCATAAAAATATGGATCTACAAGTGGTATTACCCGAAGAAGTCGCAATAAAACGTAGTTTTTGGATGTTGTATCACGAAGATTTGCGACAGCTAAAGCGCATCGAGCTATTTTCTAATTTCTTGAAAAATAAGCTCGAACAGCGCCAAGACTTGATGATGGGTGAGTAAACTAGAATTAATTAAATACGATGGTGCGGTGACCATTTAATAAAATTCGGTGCTCAACAAAACCCTTTACTGCACGAGATAAAACCAGTGATTCGATATCACTACCTACCTGAGTCAGATTGTCTGCGCTCAATCGGTGATCGACATGTTGTACATCCTGCTCAATAATTGGACCTTCATCCAGATCTGCAGTGACATAGTGGGCCGTAGCGCCGATAATTTTGACCCCACGTTGGTGAGCCTGGTGGTAGGGCTTAGCACCTTTGAAGCTCGGTAAGAAGCTGTGGTGGATATTAATCGCTTTGCCCTCAAGCGCTTTCGATAGTTGATCAGATAAGATTTGCATATAGCGAGCCAGAACTACGAGATCAACCTTGAGCTCATCGACTAGTTGGAGAATCTGTGCTTCTTGTTCAGTACGGTTTTCGTTGCTAACTGGCAAGTAGTGAAAGGGTATATTATAGCTTTCTGCGAGTTTTTCATGATCACGGTGATTAGACACAATGCCTACAATATCCATCTGCAATAAACCACTGTGGGTGCGGAATAACAAGTCATTTAAACAATGACCTTGTTTGCTGACTAAAATCAGGACGCGAGATTTTTCTTCAGCTGGATAAAGTTTTAGATCCATGGTGAATTTTTCTACAGGAGCACTTAGTTTGGTTTCGATTTGCTCTTGGCTGACTGTGGTGGGTACACTGAATCGAATTCTCAAAAAGAACTGCTTTGTATCTTTGTCACCAAACTGTTGTGAGGTTAGAATATTGCCCCCTAATTCAAGTAAAGAACCTGAAATACTATGCACAATTCCAATTTGATCAGGGCAAGAAATCGTAAGAATAAATTCGTGTGTGTTTTTCATTTGAAGCTTAAGTCTTATTTTTGTTTAAAAGGTTAGATTTTTTGAGTTATTAGTTCAGCAATCGCCAGAGAGGCTGTCAGTCCGGGTGACTCGATACCAAATAGATTAATTAATCCGGCGATGCCATGCTCCGTTTCTGAGCTGATAACAAAATCAGCTGCCTGCTGATTAGGAGCGCTGAGCTTTGGTCTAATGCCTGAATAAGCAGTTTGTAGAGTACCATTTTTTAGTGAAGGCCAATAGCGTCTGACCGCTTTATAAAAACTTTCTGCCTGTGTTTCATCTATCTCATAGCTTTCTTCATCAAGCCAGTGTACATCAGGGCCAAATTTTATTTGTCCCCCAAGATCCAGAGTCAGGTGGATGCCTAATCCGTCACGGTTAGGCATTGGATAAATTAAATGCTTAAAGAGTGATTTTCCTGAATAAGAAAAATACCTGCCTTGACAATAGTAATACGCCGTAGGGATATGTTTTTTATCGAGTCCGGTGAAGTTTTTAGCTAGTTCTGTTGCATGTAATCCTGAGGCATTAATGAGAATAGAACAGCTCAAGATGCTTTGTTCTGAATCATCAAAATGACATTCAAACAATCGATTATCTTTAATGAACACTCTTTTTAGAGGTGTGTTTAGGACGAGTTGTGCGCCAGCATTTTCTGCTTCACCTAATAAGCTAAGCATTAATGTATGACTATCAACAATACCAGTAGAAGGAGAGAGTAAGGCCAGTTTGCAAAATAGCTCAGGTTCAAGGTGTTGAGCTTCTTCGGCTTGGAGCAGCTGTAAATCGTTTACGCCACATTGCTTGGCATTATCCTTGATACTCATTAAGGCTTGTATTTCAGCTTCTTCGGTAGCTACTAGTAATTTACCAATGCGTTGATGAGGTACGTTGTGTTGTTTGCAAAAATCATATAGAAGCTCTTTGCCGCGTAGGCAAAGCTTAGATTTTAAGCTTTTAGGTGGGTAGTAAAGGCCTGCGTGAATTACTTCGGAGTTTCTGGAGCTAATGCCGGATCCAAATAGAGAGGCAGACTCTACGATTAGTACCTCTCTACCTTGTTGTGCAAGGGCACGTGCAACCGCTAAACCAATGACACCTGCACCGATGATAATGCACTCAACGTCCGTGTGGTGACTCATTTAGCAAAGCGACTGGTTGGTGTTAGGTCAAAAGTGCCAGCGTGAAATACTAGTGGTAATTTGTTGGTGTGCTGACAATTCTCTACATAGCCGACCATAATTAGATGGTCACCTGCAGGATGCTGTTGCTCATTGGCGCATTCAAAAATAGCAGAACAGTATTTGGTAGAAAGTAAGGGCGTACCGGCTTTGTTAAGTTCCCAATCGATGCCCTCAAAACGGTCTGGTACCTTAGCAGTAGAAAATTGCATTGCTAAATCAATTTGGTCATTAGCTAAAATATGGATATTGTAGTGACTGGTATTTTTAAATAAATCAAGATTTTGTGAAGCCAAGCGTAAACACCATAAGACTAAGGGGGGGTCCAGTGAAACCGAATTGAAAGAACTGACGGTGAGGCCTACCGGTTTTCCGGTTGTAAGATCAGTTGCTGTGACAATGGCCACTCCTGTTGCAAAGCGGCCCAAGGCCTGTCGAAAATCTTTTTCAGTGAAATTAGTTTGGTGTTTATTAGACATGGTTAAAATTTGGTTAATTGACAGGACACAATAACATTTACGGGGCTAAACGCGTCATTAGCCACTTGTTACCTTCTTTGTTGTAGAGCAGGCGATCGTGCATACGGGAAGGTCGTCCTTGCCAAAACTCGATTTGTGAGGGCACGACTAAATACCCACCCCAATGCGGTGGCTTAGGTACTTCTTCAGGATACATGTCGGCGAACTCCTGAAAGCGTTGCTCTAGCTCTTCACGACTCATGTTTTGGCTTTGCAGGGAGGCCCAAGCACCGATGCGTGAGCCATAGGGGCGACTATTAAAGTATTCAATGGAATCTGCCTCTGAAAGCTTTTCTGCGCAACCAGCGATTCTTACCTGGCGTTCTTGTTTAATCCAGAAAAATAATAAACTGACCTGTGGATTGTGAGCGATGGCTTGACCCTTTGTCGAATTGTAATTAGTGAAAAAAACAAAACCCTCGTCGGTGTAGTCTTTTAAAAGGACCATACGAGCTTCGGGCTGGTTATGCGCATTGATCGTGGCTAAGGTCATAGCATTGGCTTCAAGATGAGTCTCTTGACAGGCAAGTTGAAACCAACGATCAAATAGATCCAAAGGATTTGGGGTTGCGTCTTGCTCTAATAATTCGAGCTTTTCATAGCGGTGGCGCATATCTGCTGTTGAGCCCATAGCGGTCTTCCAAAAGTACTTTTAAACTAAAGCTATATTTTACACGGAAGTCTCTAAGGCTTCAGCGGTTTAGCGGCATCTGTTGTGCTGTGCTGATTAGTCAGTTGCTTTAGAGGCGCTGACGAATAAGATCGGCTAGATGATAGAGTTCGTCATCCTTGATACTAACCTTTTTTAAGGCGTCTGCTGTTTCAAGTACATACTCTGTGCAGGGTCCATAAATACCCTCTGCACCGAGTACGACATCAAGGGTTTCATCGATACTTAAATCACCTACATAGGAGTAGTCGTCCGGATCCATCACAAAAGCCAATGCCTTGACGGTGCCTTCGTCTGTCTCACAGTCTAACCACATGGGAATATAAGAGCTATTGGGCATCTCACGCTCCCATAAGCGGCGCATCTTGTTTTCAAGGTCATCATTAGGCAGTCTGTAAACAGCGCCTTCACAGAAACCAGACTCTGCTAGACCAAAGACTAGCCCAGGGCGTTCTGGTGTGCCGCGGTTAACACTAGACCAAAGACATAAGGAGCGATGGTAATCGAAAATGGTTCCTCGACGACTTTCTACGTGTTCAAACTCTGGGCGCCAAATTAAAGAGGCATAGCCAAAGAGCCAGATATCTTTAAGCTCATCTAATTGGGCTAAAGCCTCTTGTAGTGATGCCTCTCGCTCTTCATCGGTCCACAGTCTAAAGTTTTTAAAATGTAGTTCGGCCTTAGCTAAAATGCTTGGGCTTAAATCAATATCTTTGCTATTCACGAATTAATTTCACCAGAAAAGTTAAAATATACCCTTGATTGTATCATTAGCTGATTTTTATGAGCAGTATTGAGTCAGCCTTGAGAGGGGTATTTGAGGAGAGATTGTGACGATAGATGGGTATGATTTAGAGCGTCGTTTTGGTGGTTTGAAGCGTTTGTATGGTGATGAAGCGCTTAATATTATTACGTCGAAATCAGTTATGGTGGTGGGTATTGGTGGTGTGGGTTCCTGGGCAGCGGAAGCTTTAGCTAGAAGTGGGATAGGGCGTTTAGTGCTTGTTGACCTTGACGTGGTCTCTGAATCAAATATCAATCGCCAAATTCATGCACTGAGTAGTACCTTGGGACAAAGCAAGGTAGAAGCGATGGCTGTACGGTTACGAGAAATTAATCCTCAACTACAGTTGGAGCTAATTGATGACTTTATTGAGCCTGATAATGCTCGAGCTGTGATTGAGGCAGCCGCAGTTGACTTGGTTTTAGACTGTGCCGACCAGGTAGCAGCCAAAATCGCTATGGCTTTGGTCTGTAGGGATTTAGCAGTGCCCTTGATTATGTGTGGTGGTGCTGGTGGTAAGTCTGACAGTCTAGCTTTAAGGTTTAGTGATTTAAGCCGTACACATAATGATGCTTTATTAGCTAAGATACGTCAGCAATTACGTAAACAACATGGTTTTGCCAAAGGCAGTGATGCTCAGGGGCGCCCTTTAAAAAAGGTGCCGAATATGGGGGTTTCTTGCCTATGGATCGATGAGCCGGCTGTCTTACCATGGACGGAAGCTGAGCAGGATGCTACTGGACTACGTGCTCCTCAGGGACTTGCGTGTGCAGGTTATGGCTCTTGTGTTACGGTAACCGCTGCGATGGGACTAGCAGCAGTTAACCAAGTATTGAAGCTTTTCTATTCTTGAGCCTTTGCTCTAAGGCGTTCCTCTAGTTGTCTCATACCCTCTGAAGCACCGCTTTGATAAAAATTTTCTTCATGGGTAAAGCGGTTTTCTAGACCTTTGTCAATCACATAAAGTTCACAGTGCGGCGGGATAAAATCAATTAAACCAGCAGCCGGGTAGACCTTCATTGAGGTACCGATCACTAAAAAGATGTCGGCTTGAGAAGCGATTTCCGCAGCCTGTGCCATGGTCGGAACCATTTCACCAAACCAAACAATATGAGGTCGTAATTGTACGCCGCGTTCATCTACATCACCGATATTTAAGTCGCTGTGCCAGTCGATGATACCTTTTTCCTCAGAGTCAACGGGACGAACCTTGCGAAGTTCACCATGTAAATGCAGCACCTTGGTAGAACCTGCACGTTCATGTAAGTCATCAATGTTTTGAGTGATGATATGCACATCAAAATCATCTTCTAGTCCAGCCAGTGTTTTGTGAGCATCATTAGGCTCAACCGTGTGTAACTGAGCGCGGCGTAAGTTATAAAAACGCATGACTAAGTCGGGATCGCGGGTAAAGGCTTCTGGCGTTGCCACGTCTTCGACCCGATGGTTTTCCCATAGACCATCAGAGTCCCTGAAGGTGTTTAAACCACTTTCTGCGGAGATACCCGCACCGGATAATACCACTAACTGCTTTTTACTCATTTACAAACCCTTTAATTATTTCTCTCCATAAAGTCTTTTAAGGCTTGACCAGTATGGGAGTGCTTATGCCTTTTGATTAACTCTTCTGGACTACCGGCAGCGACTAAATGGCCCCCTTCGGTGCCACCCTCAGGTCCCAAGTCTAAAATCCAGTCGGCCTCAGCCATGATATCCAGATTGTGCTCAATAATGACCACTGTATTGCCGGCATCTACGAGGCGGTGAATGACTTGGATTAGTTTTTTAACATCCGCCATGGATAAACCAACACTAGGCTCATCTAACACATAAAGTGTGTGAGGGGCGCTAGAAGCACGGCCGGTTTTATGCACACCTTCATCGAGGCGAGCTTTTAATAATTCAGTTACTAGCTTAATGCGTTGTGCTTCCCCCCCTGATAGGGTAGGTGATGGTTGGCCTAAGGTCAAATACCCCAAACCTACGTCTTGTAGTAGTTGTAAGCCTCGGTGAATTTTTGGATGGGCTGTAAAGAAATCAATTACCTCGTCAACTTCTAGGCTGAGAATTTCTCCGATGTTTTTGTCGCGAACTTTGACTGCTAATGTCTCAGGGTTAAAACGCTGCCCTTCGCATAATTCACAACCTACTTTAACATCAGGTAAAAAGCTCATCTCAATTGTGCGCATACCCTGTCCATCACAAGCTGGACAACGCCCATCGCCGGTATTGAAGGAAAAGCGGGTGGCAGTCCAACCTTGAAGCTTAGCTACACGAGTTTGTGCAAATAGACGTCTGACGTCATCCCAAATGCCAATGTAGGTAGCAGGTGTAGAGCGAGGTGTTTTACCGATCGGAGTCTGATCTACTTCAAGGATACGTTCTAGTTTGTCCCAACCTAGGATCTCATCACAACCAGAGTAATCGGTAGTAGGTTCTTTTTGAGCTACTTTACCGCGCAAGTTTTCTAATAGTACATCTCGAGCTAAAGTGGACTTTCCAGAACCGGATACGCCAGTTACGACGGTGAGGCAGCCGACAGGAATAGCAGCATTTACTCCTTGCAAGTTATGGAGAGTAGCATTTTTGATTCCCACCATTGGATGGTCTTTTCTTATCTCTCGACGAGGCTGCATGGGGTGTTGCATTGGGTTGCGTAAGAACTCGCCGGTTAGTGATTGGGGGGATTTAAGGATATCCTCATAGCTTCCTTGGGCAATGACTCTGCCACCGCGCGTGCCAGCACCCGGTCCCATATCAATAATATGCTGAGCTCGTTTAATGGTGTCTTCGTCATGTTCAACCACCACTAGCGTATTACCATTGCCCTCCAAGTGACTTAGAGCATTAAGGAGGATTTGATTATCCCTAGGGTGTAGGCCAATAGTCGGTTCGTCTAGGACATAACAAACCCCTTGGAGATTTGAGCCGAGCTGGGCTGCTAGACGAATACGCTGTGCCTCCCCGCCTGACAGAGTGGGGGCGGCACGGTCAAGACTGAGGTAGTTTAGTCCTACGTTACGCATGAATTTTAAACGACTACGAATTTCTAGTAATACATCACGAGCGATTTGTTGTTCTCGCTCGTTCATATCGAGGCTAAGGAAAAACTCCTCAAGCTCTTCGACTGAGTATTCACTGAGTTTATTAATTGGTAGCTTTTGCCATAAGACATTCCGTGCTATTTCATTAATACGTGAGCCGTCACAACTTGGGCAAACGGGATCATCTTCTTCTGCCTCGCGGTTTAACCAAGCGCTTTCTTCACCACTTAGTTCTTCTTTAAAATCCTTAATTTTTAAACCAGTACCAAAGCAGCTCTCACACCAACCATGTTTGGAATTGTATGAGAAAAGACGTGGGTCTGGTTCAGGGAAGCTGCGTGAACAAGAAGGGCATGCGCGTTTTACAGAGAAGTGTTTTTGAGTTAAGTAGTCTGGAGTAAGCGGCTTTTCAGGATCTAACTCAAATAAAATGCTCAATTGGCCCTGTCCATGCTGTATAGCAGTGTGGATAGCTTCACGCAGTTCGGTTTCATTAGCCGGATCAACCACAATATCCAGCACGGGTAATTCTATGGTGTGCTCAGTATGACGATCTAGACGCGGCCATGGATTGACTGGGATAAACTCATTATCTACTCGCAAATGGCTATAGCCTTTGTTATCGGCCCATTTGGCGAGATCGGTGTAATAGCCTTTGCGGGCAATAATCAAGGGGGCTAAAATGCCAATACGTTGACCGCGATGATGGCTCATGATATGAGCCACAATCTGATCTGGACGTTGTGGTTCGACCGGCACCTGACAGCTAGGACAGTATTGTGTACCTAGTTTTACGTACAAAAGTCGTAAGAAGTGATGGATCTCAGTCATCGTCCCTACGGTGGATTTATAGCCGCCGCGACTAGTTCTTTGCTCAATTGCTACGGTGGGAGCAATGCCATAAATAGCATCCACATCAGGTTGTCCTGCGGGCTGTACTATTGAGCGTGCATAGGCATTGAGTGATTCTAAATAGCGACGTTGTCCTTCCTGAAAGAGGATATCAAATGCTAGAGTTGATTTGCCAGAACCGGAGACACCTGTAATCACGGTGAATTTATCACGTGGGATCTCAACGTCAATACCTTGTAGATTGTGTTCTCGTGCATTGAGTATTTCAATACTGTTATTGTTTTTAGCGCGAACACGTGCTTTGCTATTTTCTTGATAGATGGCTTGTAAGCTTTTGGAGTCAGTGCCAATCGCTTTATCGGCTAGCATAGTAGAGTCTTTGTACGACTCGTCTAGTTGTGAGTTATTAGCTGTGCGGACAATCTCTTCTTCATAAGCAACCAGCGCTTGAGCGGTAAATGAATGCTCCATGCCTTTTAGAGCGTCAGGAGTACCTTGAGCTATCACTTGACCACCATGCTCACCGCCGCCCGGACCCAAGTCCACAATCCAGTCTGCGGCACGTACTAAGTCAAGGTTGTGCTCAATGATAATGAGTGAATGACCAGCCGCAAGTAGCTTTCTAAAGGCATGCATTAAGCGTGCCACATCATCAAAATGCAGACCGGTAGTGGGTTCATCAAATAAAAATAAAGAGCCTTTGAGCGCTAATTGCTTGCCTTTAGTACGACTGCGTGAGGCTTCGGCCAAATGACCGGCTAGTTTCAGGCGTTGGGCTTCCCCACCTGATAGCGTGGGTACTGGCTGGCCTAGTTTGACATATTCTAGTCCGACGTCGATTAATGGTTGTAAAGCAGTTTGTACCTCTCTTAATCCTTTAAAAAAGTCTAAGGCTTGTTGGACTGTCATTTCCAAGACTTCATCAATTGAAGCGGCTTGTCCTAAATGTTCTACTTGTACCTCACAGACCTCATCTCTAAAACGTTTACCATGACAGTCTGGACAGCGTAAATACACGTCCGAGAGAAATTGCATTTCAATATGTTCAAAACCGGTTCCTTTGCAGGTAGGGCACCGGCCATCACCCGTATTAAAGCTGAAGGTACCTGGTTTATAACCACGTTCAAGGCTCATGGGGGCTTGCGCAAATAGGTTGCGGATGGCATTGAAAGCGCCAACATAACTAGCTGGATTTGAGCGTGCTGTTTTACCGATGGGGCTTTGATCAACCATCACCACAGAAGCTAATTGCTCAGCACCAAGTAAGTGTTGATACTCTCCTGGGGCTTCTGTTGGTTCGCCGAAATGCTTTAAAAGAGCAGGGTACAAGACATCCTGAATTAATGTGGATTTCCCCGAGCCTGACACACCAGTAACGCAGACGAGGCGATTGAGTGGAAAGGCAACATCAACATTTTTCAGATTGTTCGCATTAACACCTTCCAGTAATAATTTGGGTGTCTTATCACTGACCTTCATTGGGAGCGGTGCTTCAACACGCAGAACATTACCCAGGTACTTTCCAGTCAGGGTGTTAGCGGTACGGAGTTTTTCTGGGGTGCCGTCAAATACAATATCACCACCCCGTTCGCCTGGACCGGGACCTATTTCAAGAATACGATTCGCCGCCACCATAACTTGTGGATCGTGTTCAACGACCACTAAAGTGTTGCCCGCATCGCGCAATCTTTGCATGACTTCGATAATACGTCCCATATCACGTGGATGAAGACCGATAGAGGGCTCATCAAGAACAAACAAGGTGTTGACTAGAGAGGTACCAAGGGCTGTGGTGAGGTTGATGCGTTGGACTTCACCACCAGAAAGTGTGCGACTTTGTCGGTCTAGTGATAAATAATCTAGTCCGACATCACAAAGGTAGCGTAAGCGATGTCTAATCTCAGTCAATACCAATTCACTGGCTTTATCTGCATTAGCATCAAAGTAGGGACTGTTAAAATAATCTCTTAAATGACCAATGGGTAATTGCATTAGATCATGGATAGTGAGGCCTGGGAGCTGTTCTAATGTTGTTTCGGACCAACGTGCTGCTACTGGCATAAAGCGTTTGTAGTTGCCTTCTGCGTAGTCATGTTGTAGTCCATCACCTAAGCGCCAAAGATTGGCATCTGCTTTTAGGCGCGAACCCTGACAAACAGGGCAGGGTGTATAGCTTCTAAACTTAGACAGTAAAATGCGTACATGCATCCGGTAGGATTTTGTTTCTAGCCAATCAAAAAATCGTTGGGCGCCGTACCATTGCAGATCCCATGCGTTTCTTTTACCGGTCCATTCGGGATCACCGTTGATAACCCATTGCCTTTCCGCTTCATTAAGTTCACGCCAAGGGGTGTCGGTGCGAATCCCTGTTTTTTTAGCGTATTTCATCAAGTCATCTTGTTGTATTTTGAAGCTAGGCGTTTGCCAAGGCCGTATGGCACCATTGGCTAAACTCAAGCTTTCATCGGGAATGACTAGGCCATAATCTATGCCCATACTACGACCGAAGCCCCGACAATGATCACAGGCACCTATCGGTGAGTTAAAAGAAAAAGTACTAGCATGTGGCTTTTGATAGGATATATCACAAGGAGCGCAGTGAAGCTGTTGACTAAAAGGCCAGACGATCTCCTCACCGCTCTCAAGGGCTGCATAAACTCTGCAAAATCCTTGGCCATGGTTTAGGGCGTGTTCTAACGCTTCAGCGACCCGTTCGGGTTCTGCCTTAGAAAAACGAAACCTGTCTTGTACTACGTACAATTTTTTCATCAGTTCAAGTTTGGTCTTTTTGCTTTTTTTATCGATGACTTGACGACTGACTTCTTCCTCTTTATGAATACGCGTATAGCCTTGTTGTTCTAAAAAGGCTTTAACCTCTTCATCCGTAAAATTGGCCGGCACGAGGATTGGAAAACACAGAACTAACCTAGGATCATTTTGTTTTTGGCTTAGAGTTGCTAGTTGTTCTTGTATCGATTGAATATTGTCCTGATGTACTGGGGATGCGCATTGGCGACAATATAGATTGGCAGAATGAGCAAAAAGTAATTTGATGTGGTCATTTAACTCAGTCATGGTGCCGACAGAGCTTCGGGAGGTACGTACGGGATTGGTCTGATCAATGGCAATCGCGGGAAGGATGCCTTCAATACGCTCTACCTGTGGTTTATCCATGCGGTCTAGGAATTGACGCGCATAAGGTGAGAAAGTTTCAACGTATTTGCGCTGACCTTCTGCATATAAGGTATCAAAAGCCAGTGAGCTTTTACCAGAGCCTGAGACACCGGTTAGTACAGTAATTTCTTCTGTATTGATTGCTAAATCTAGATTTTTAAGATTATTTTGCTGTGCGCCGAAAATACGAATTTGTGATGACATAGGACGTTTACTCAATACCCAAAGACTTGGTTGCTCAAGGGTTTAGGGGGATTTTAAGAGGCTTTTTAATCACTATAAATGAGGGCTAAGTGCTATTTTTCAAGTATGAATAGCTGAGTAGCGCCTTTGGAATCATTATGAATCAGCTATTAGACTAATAATGACTTTTTTCTTATTAAGTTATTAAAAACAATGCTTAATATAGTGTATTTAGCTAAGTTATGATAAAATTACCGATTACCTATGGTTTTTTAATAAAAATTATTTTATTGTTTAATATTGTTTAGGGGCAAGACATGGCAGAAATTAAGCGTACGAGCCGCAATACCTTAGAGCGTCGTTGCATTAGCAAAGAGTTGAAGCGTTTATACGCAACTTCTCCAAAAGGTGTTTGGAAGATGTTAGAAAAAGTCAATCAGGCTAATAAGCTTAAGTAGTACTTTTTAAGTTTATCTTTAAGCAGCGTGATAATAAAAGGCCATCGTATATAAATACGATGGCCTTTTGTATATCGGCTCCGTCAATTCGCTGATGGAAATGTTTTGTTAACAATAGTTCCTTTTTGCGATGAGATAAAAGGCTAATATATTAATATATCTAGTAAATTTGCTTTTTAAGATCATCATATTATGAGTCAATACGGTTTTACTGTACTCACTCCGACATTTAATCGGGCTGATACCTTGCCAAGAGTGTATGAATCGCTCAAAGCCCAGAGTTTTGGGGATTTTGAGTGGTTGATTATTGATGACGGTTCGACAGATAATACCTCCGAGTTAATCGCAGAGTGGGCTAATGAGGGTATTATTCCGATTCGTTATGCATGGCAACCTAATCAACATAAAAAGACTGCTTTTAATAACGGAGTCTCCATGGCTCACGGTGAGTTGATCGTAGCGCTTGATTCTGATGATACCTTATTGCCAGATGCTTTATCTTCTATGTGGTCAACTTGGAATAGTATTCCGGCTAATCAGCGCGGAGGCTATATAGCAGTGACTGGCTTATGCCAAAGGCCTGATGGTACGGTTGTAGGTGATAAATATGTCCGAGACATGATTGATATGACCTCAATTGATATGTATTTTAAGTATCGGCCCCAAGGTGAGAAGTTCGGCTGTCTTAATACAGAAATCTTAAGGCATTTTCCTTTTCCAGAAGAGTATGAAGGCTTTGTTCCTGAAAGCATTGTCTGGCGCAAAATTGCTCGTGCCGGCTATTTAACTCGTTTTGTTAATGACGTGTATAGGGTCTATTATGATTCGAGTGACTCTCTAAGCCGCCAAGGAGCTACTAATGCGTCACAGCATGCGACGGGTTTGTTATTATTAGCCCATGATACGATTGAGAAAAGTATCGCTTGGTTCTTTAAGAGTCCATTAGAGTTTGTTAAGTCGGCAATTCGCTATACACGTTTTCGTTTACATCTGAAGGGACAGCATCGGAAGGTGCCGACAGCGCTTCGTTTGCGAAGTCCTGCTGCTTGGGTTTTGGTAGTCTTGACCTATCCTATAGGTCTCAGTTTGTATCTCAGAGACCGTGTGAAGTTTGTAGCTGGCTAGCAAAAGCTTTGCTAGCCATGGCTAATAAGTTCTAGTGAGTGCTATCTTTGTCGTCAGGCGGTAGTCGGTGACGTTCAAGCCATTCCTCATCACTGAGCTCGTCATCATCGTCATGGTCGTCCCAATCGTCATCATCCCAGTCATCAAGGTCGTCAACCTCTCTGAGGCTGAAAGGAACGAGCTCTTCTAGTTCGTCTGAGCTAGTAACTAATTCAAACTCGTCGTTGACCAAGATAAAACGTTCAGCAAATTGACCTTCCTCGGCATTAAACATAATGCTGAATAAAAGGCGACACTCATAGACTTGAGTATTGATGTCGGATAAACCACCAGCATTACCGAGAATGCTTGAATCGGCACCGCCTAACAGCAAAAATTGACCTTCTTCCTTGTCTTCGATTGCGTGTGCCTCTTCGGCTTCATCTGCGTCAGCAGTTTGGCCTATATCATCTTGATCTAGAACTTGGGCAAAGATGGCAACCTCAACGCCTTCATCGGTAATGTTTTTCTCGCAAAGCACGCACTTGCCTGTCCATGCGCTAAGGACATCAGCAGTTTTGGCTAAAACCTCGAGTTCGTCATCTGTAAATACTTTCTTCATGTTAATTTCTGCTTTGGACCTTTAGTAGTATCAAGTAATCTTAATATGTAATATGGCTTAAGTCTAAGTCATTTAGCCAAGAATAAGTAATTAAATGGTTGTCTTTACAACAGATTTACTTCGTATTGATTACAATTAACTAGTATTTTAAATCTAATTTATTAAAAAGTATTTATGGCGCAATTTGTTTACACAATGAATCGTGTGGGTAAAACAGTCCCACCAAAACGTCAAATTTTAAGAGACATCTCTTTATCATTTTTCCCTGGTGCAAAGATTGGTGTGCTAGGCCTTAATGGTTCGGGAAAGTCGACCTTATTGAAAATTATGGCAGGTGTCGATAAGGAAATTGATGGTGAAGCTATTCCAATGCCTGGTATTAGTATTGGTTATTTGCCTCAGGAGCCACAGTTGAATGCGGAGCATACGGTCCGCGAATCGGTAGAAGAGGGCTTAGGTGAGGTCTTTGCGGCACGTAAGCGTCTGAATCAAGTTTATGCTGATTACGCTGAACCTGATGCGGATTTTGATGCCTTAGCGGCTGAACAAGCTGAGTTAGAGGCTATAATTGCTGCTGCCGCTACTGGCGGTAGTGATGATATTGATCATCAGTTAGAGATTGCCGCTGATGCCTTACGTTTACCCCCTTGGGATGCCAAGATTGAGCATTTGTCTGGTGGCGAAAAGCGACGTGTAGCGCTTTGCCGCTTGCTGTTATCTAAACCGGATATGTTGCTGTTAGATGAGCCTACCAACCACCTCGATGCTGAGAGTGTAGAGTGGTTAGAGATTTTTTTACAGAAGTTCCCGGGTACGGTAGTGGCAGTGACGCACGATCGCTATTTTCTCGATAATGCGGCCGAATGGATTTTAGAGCTAGACCGTGGGCATGGCATTCCATGGAAGGGTAATTATACTTCTTGGCTTGAACAAAAAGAGGACCGCTTAAAGCAAGAGGAAGCGGCAGAAAGCGCACGTCAACGCACTATTAAAAGAGAGTTGGAGTGGGTAAGACAAAATCCTAAAGCTCGTCAGGCGAAATCAAAAGCGCGCCTCTCTCGTTTTGAGGAGCTCTCGTCACATGAGTATCAGCGTCGTAATGAAACTCAGGAGATTTTTATTCCTGTGGCTGAGCGTTTAGGTCAGGAAGTCATTGAGTTTTCAAATGTCAGCAAGGGCTTCGGTGAGCGTATTCTAATCGATGATTTAAGCTTCAGGGTTCCGGCTGGTGCAATTGTAGGCATCATTGGGCCCAACGGTGCCGGTAAGTCGACGTTATTCCGGATGATTGCAGGTCAAGAGCAGCCCGATAGTGGCGAGGTCAAAATTGGTCAAACGGTGCAATTAGCCTATGTCGATCAATCTCGTGATAGTCTTGAGGACGATAAAACAGTGTTTGAGGTGATTGCTGATGGTCAGGATATCCTTAATGTTGGCCGTTTTGAGATGTCCTCACGTGCTTATTTAGGCCGTTTTAACTTTAAAGGTTCTGATCAAAGCAAAATAACGGGTGAGTTATCTGGTGGTGAGCGTGGCCGTTTGCATTTAGCTAAAACTCTCATTAGTGGCGGGAATGTTTTATTACTGGATGAGCCTTCAAATGACCTTGATGTGGAAACTCTTCGTGCTCTTGAAGATGCCTTACTGGAGTACGCTGGGACGGTGATGGTGATTAGCCATGATCGCTGGTTCTTAGACCGAATTGCAACGCATATCTTAGCCTTTGAGGGAGACTCGCAAGTCTATTTCTTTGAAGGTAATTATCAAGAGTATGAAGAAGATAAAAAGAAACGCTTAGGTCAGGAAGCGGCAAAACCACGACGTATACGTTTTAAATCCTTAAAGTAAAAATAGCTATATGTGACTTGTGCTCTGAGGTTTAGTTTATATACTTAATGCTAAGCCTTAGAGTACTAATGTTTATCAATTAGATACATTTGCATAAGTATTTAAATAGCATTTAACGCTTGATTCGGTTAACTTACAATGACTAATTATGCAGTGATTGTAAACATTTCAGTAGCTTTAGGGGCTGACTGAGTTATTAAAATAATGAGAGGTATGTTATGAAGACTACGATTGGCAAATATTTTGTATTAGCGGCCTTAATTGGTAGTTTAACTGCTTGTGGTAATCTTAGCACTCGTGACAGAAGCACAATTGCAGGTGCTGCGATTGGTGGCGGGGCCGGAGCTATTATGACAGGTGGTAGTGGTTGGGGTACCGTTGGTGGAGCCGCTGTAGGTGGTTTTATTGGTAATGTAGTAGGTAAGTAGTTTTATCTGATTTTTATAATATTACTACTACTTAGACTTGAAAAAGATTTGCAACTAGATACAGTTATATAACTATTAAAATAGTATTTTGCCTCTGTTTCAGTTAACTTATAGTTATTGATTAGGCAGTGATTGATAAACTCATTGCATAAGTTAAGTTTACTGGTGGTTTTACTGAGCTAGTAGAGATTTTAAAATGATGAGAGGTGTATTATGAAAACTACAATTGGTAAGTATTTTGTGTTGGCAGCATTGATCGGCAGTTTAGCGGCATGTAGCAATATGTCGAGTCGTGATAGAAGTACGGTTGCAGGTGCTGCGATTGGTGGCGGGGCCGGTGCTCTTATTAGTGATGGCGACGGTTGGAGTACTGTGGGTGGTGCTGCTGTTGGTGGTCTTATCGGTAATCAGTTAGGTAAGTAGTTTGTAGTTCATTTTGAGCTACTTATGAAAATAGCCGGAGAGTTTTCTCCGGCTATTTTGCATTTATCTAAGGTGAGTTATGTCGCTTGAGCGTCTTTGGCTGCATTAATCTCATCTTGACTCATTTCGATTTTTACTTCCAAGACCTCTAAGCTATCTTGCTTGTCTAGTGAAACCTTAATGTCTTCAGGATTAACTTTAACGTACTTGGAGATAACCTCAATTAGTTCATTTTGCAGTTGAGGTAAAAAGTCGGGACCGTCATTGGCGTCACGTACTAATACAAAGCTAATGCGCTCCTTGGCAATTTTTGCCGTATTCGACTTTTTTCTTTCACCTAATAATAATTTAAGTAAAGACATTGATTATTTACCTCCGAAAATACGCTTAAATAGGCCGGCTTTTTCATGAGTGGTGAAGCGCATCGGTTTTTCTGCACCTAAATAGCGGTCAACAATATCATCATAGGCTTGTGCTACATTGCTTTCTTTAAGATGAATCACTGGTGAACCGGTGTTTGATGCTTGGATTACATCGTCAGATTCGGGGACTACGCCAATTAAGTTGATACGTAAAATATCCTCAATGTCTTTAATAGAAAGCATATCGCCTTCTTCGACGCGTCTAGGGTTATAACGGGTAATGACCAAATGCTCCTTAATCGGCTCTTCTGAGCTGACAGCGCGTTTGGACTTTGAAGAAAGAATACCAAGAATCCGATCTGAGTCACGTACAGAGGAAACCTCTGGGTTAGTTACTACCAAGGCATCATCCGCGTAATATGCTGCTGTGAGTGCTCCAGCTTCTATACCAGCAGGTGAATCACAGATAATGTACTCGAAACCCATCTCTTTGAGGTCGTCTAATACTTTGCCTACTCCCTCTAGAGTTAAGGCATCCTTATCACGGGTTTGGGAGGCGGGCAAGATGTATAAATTGTCCAGTTGCTTGTCTTTAATGAGTGCTTGATTAAGTGTCGCTTCCTCACTGATGACATTAATGAAGTCGTAGACTACACGACGTTCACAACCCATAATTAAGTCGAGATTACGTAAACCCACATCAAAGTCGATTACCGCAGTTTTATGACCGCGCATGGCCAAACCGGCTGCAAAGCTAGCGCTCGTTGTGGTTTTTCCAACGCCACCTTTTCCAGAAGTTACAACAATAATACGTGCCATAAAGGTTCCTATTGATCAAAATTTGGATATTATCTTAACCGAAAATTAAGTCGTTTGTATATGCTTCTATGATCTGGTAATACATTATTGCATATGGACTTTTTTATTTTTTAGTTTAAATCTTCGCCTTGGTGAAAGAGTAGAGATTCATGTTCTAACTCGATAATGACAGACTTCTTATGGATATCTTGTGAAAAGTCTTGATCGATTAATCGATAAATACCTGCAATCGCGACTAACTCTGCATCTAGGTGTGAAGTGAAAATACGGGCTGAGGTGTTACCACGGGCACCAGCAATAGCACGGCCTCGTAAGGGACCGTAGACATGGATATTGCCATCAGCAATAATTTCTGCTCCCGGACTGACGGCACCGATTACAATTAAATCTGCATTGCGAGCATAAACACGCTGACCTGAGCGAAGTTGACGTTTTAGTACCATCGTCGGATTAACAGGTTCCTCAGCTAATTGCTTTTTATACTCTTCTGGGTCTGTCTTTTGTTGTACTGTCTCTAGCACAACTGCTTCTGTTGTAGGACTAGGTTCAGGGGCTTCGCGAGCAGGGAGGTTATCTACATCAATAATGTAAAGACCTCGACCCTCGGCTTGCTCTAATAATTCACCTTGAGCGCTAACGCCAATAACAGGTAGTTTTTTGTTTTCTAAAAAGTCAATCAGCTCTGCCCAAGCCAAGGGAGCTTCAATTTCGTTTACGTCAATAATCAGAGGTTCGTTTAAGAATAGACTGCCTGTTTTGGCAAGTCTATCCTCAAGGGACTCTTTAATTTGTTCGATATCGTTAGTCTGTAAAATCAAACGCAGAGTATAAATAAACCCGCCTTTTAATTGTAAGACTGATGTTGCTTGATTACTCACGTTAGTGTCCACTTAAAATTTAATAAAACTTAGACCCAGTTGTCACGTAGGGTGGTGCTGCGGTTAATGACCATTTTACTTTCATTCTCAGTATCGCCATCAACGTAAAAATAGCCTAATCGTTCAAATTGCCAACGGGCTCCGGGAGTTATCTTGGTGCCAGGCTCCATAAAACCTTGAACTGTTTTGACTGAGTCTGGGTTAATGTGTTCGATAAAGTCTTGGTCACCGGAATCTGGATTGGCTACAGTAAATAGACGATCATAAAGCTTGACCTCTATAGGTTCTGCATGTGCTACGCTGACCCAAGTGATAGTGCCTTTAACCTTGACGCTACTAGCGCCTGGTGTACCACTTTTGGTGTCAGGAAGGTACTCTGCGTAAACCTCAATTACATCACCCGCATCATCTTTTTTGAAGCCAGTGCATTTGACAATATAGCCATATTTTAATCGAACCATATTATCAGGGAAGAGTCGAAAATATTTTTTCGGTGGGTTTTCCATGAAGTCATCACGTTCGATCCAGAGCTCACGACTAAATGGGAACTCTCGAGTACCTTGTTCAGGAGTGTGCGGGTGCTTTGGTGCTTGGCACATTTCTGATTGACCCTCTGGGTAGTTGGTGATGATTAATTTGATTGGATCAAGCACCGCTACTGTACGATCAACTTTAGGATCTAGATCGTCGCGTAAAGCTTGCTCTAGAATGTTGTAATCAATACGTGAGTCGGCCTTTGATACGCCAATACGTTCACAGAATAGGCGTATTGACTCTGGTGTAAAGCCACGGCGGCGCAATCCCATGATGGTAGGCATACGCGGATCATCCCAACCATCTACAAATTTGTCATCTACTAGTCTTTTGAGGCGACGCTTGCTGGTAACCACATGATTTAAATTAAGACGAGCAAACTCATATTGATGTGGTCGTTGCTCAGGTAGGTGACCGAGAGCGATTAACTTATCAATAACCCAGTCGTAGAAAGGGCGCTGATCTTCAAATTCTAAAGTACAAATACTGTGAGTAATCATCTCTACCGCATCCTCAAGTGGATGGGCGTAAGTATACATAGGATAAATAGGCCAATCCATCCCAGTACGATGATGAGCTTCGTGGCGAATACGATAAATCACCGGATCTCGCATATTGATATTTGGTGATGACATATCAACTTTGGCACGTAGGCACATACTGCCATTAGGGTGTTTACCCTCACGCATCTCCTTGAATAGCTCAAGTGATTCTTCAATAGCGCGATCACGCCATGGTGAATCGACTCCGGGTGCAGTTAGGGTGCCTCGGTTCTCGCGGATTTGTTCAGGGCTTTGTTCGTCTATATAAGCATCACCGCTGCTGATTAAAGCAAGAGCGAAATCATAGAAGAATTGGAAGTAATCGCTAGCGTAGTATAAGTGCTCTTTGCCATTATATTGCCAACTAAAACCTAGCCATTTGACCGTATCAATGATACTGTCAACGTATTCCTGCTCTTCTTTTTCGGGGTTAGTGTCGTCGAAGCGAAGGTGACACTCGCCTCCATAATCACGCGCTAAACCGAAGTTAAGACAAATACTTTTGGCATGACCTATATGTAGGTAACCATTTGGCTCGGGCGGAAAGCGAGTGCGAATGCGAGCGCTATCTTTAGGAGCATCCTTTTGGATTGATAAGGGCCCGGGTTTGCCGGCCCAACGCTTATTTTGAAATTTATTGGCGCTCAAATCATTTTCGATAATGGTGCGCAGAAAATTAGAAACAGGTACGTCTGAATTAGATGCACTCATAGATGATAAATAGTGAATAATTAATTTTAAATAATACCCTCCATTGTGCCATATTTGGAGGGTTTTATAAGCTTAATTAAGATAGTGGAAAATAAATATCAACTTGTAAGCCACCTGAACTATGTTCATTTAATGTTAAGCGTCCATGATGTGAAATAACAATTTGTTCGACTAGTGCTAAGCCTAAACCTACGCTACCTGTTTTTGTGCGTGCTTTATCCAGTCGGGAGAAAGCCCTAAGAGCGTCTTCGCGGTGTTCAGTGGGAATACCTTGGCCGTAGTCGCAGACACTTAATAGAAGCTCATTCGAGTGTTCAATGACTTTGGCTCTTATTTCAACTGGTGGTGCACCGTGTTTTAGAGCATTTCCAATTAGATTATCCAGTAAGCGATCGAGTGCTAGTTTGTCGGCTGCAATCGTACAATGTTCGATTTCAGGCAATTCTAAAATTTGCACATTGGTACCAGCTTCTTGCCAAGAGCTGGTGCGTTCACTGAGCCATTGGCTAATATCTAGATTTTCTAGTTGGTAACTACTGGGATCAGAGCCGCGAACATAGCCAATAAATTGATTAATAATGGCTTGCATGTCTTTGAGGTCTTTACGCATACCTTCTTTGAGGCTTTCATCGTCAGTCATCTCTAGGCGTAACCAGAGACGGGCTAAAGGGCTTTTTAAATCATGAGGTAGGCCTGCTAACAAGGTTTGTTGAACCTCTTTAGACTCGTTGAGTGTCTGTAGCATGCTATTAAAGCGTTGTCCTAGTTTCTTGGTCTCTCGAGGGCCTGAAGGTTTGACGTATACAGGTTGACCTTTAGCCATTTGATCAACAGCCTGACTTAAGCGAGCAAGCGGACGCGTGATATACCAACTAAAAAACAAGCTAAGGATTAAAAGCGTGAGTGAGACTGCTAACCAAAGAAAGTAAAGATATGAGGTGTCGGGGGCCTCAATTCGGTTTAATGGTACAACTAACCAGTCGCGAGTAGTACCAAACTGGCCTGGTTCCTCAGTTGGAACTAGCGAGATAAAAAGTATTGGCCGATTACCCCGGCTTAAGGCAATGCGGGTGCCATCATTAAATTCTTGATTGAGCTGACGAACCATTTTGGCAATACCAGCGTGTTGCTGAGAAGGGCTTTTTTTAGGACGTTCGAGTCTGCCACCTTCGTGACGTCTTTGGCCACGAGCCCAAGAATAGTAACTGTCTTGGGGTAGAGGGCGCTCAATTAAGTCCCATTGACCTAGGGATGCTTGATTAACGAAGTCCTTGCGTTCTTCTTTTGGCATATTGTGAAGTGATGCGCGAAGTACCCTGATAGTTGAGCTAAGGTGATTTACTACGACGTTTTGTGCGTAGCGATCTCTGATCTCCCGAGCAATGTACAAATTCATGACTTGCACACTGATAATAGTAAATAAAATTAAAAAAATCGCTTGAAAACGTAGTGAAAAAGGCCAGATGTTTTTTAGGCTCAGGCGTTTTGTTTGAGTACTTTTCATGGGGTTGCTGCCGCTCTAAGGCGTAGTCTGCTAATTTACGAATTTACGGTGAAAAACGATAGCCTACGCCCCAGACTGTTTGAATCCAGCGAGGGTTTTTAGGATCCGTTTCAATGGCTCTGCGTAGACGTAGGATGGCAATATCAATTGCGCGGTCATTACGTTCGCCGTTTTCATCATCACGAGCTAAGCTCAGTAGACGATCGCGACTGAGCGGTTTGCCGGGACTCATTACTAGTGCCTCTAAGAGATTAATCTCACCACCGGTCAGTTTTACGAGTTGACCGTCTTTGAGGAGCTGTCGTCGTTGTGGTTCAAAGATGAAGGGACCAAAATGTACAGGTTGGTCCTTGGTTAGTGCGGAAGGCCCTTCTTTGCGTCGCAGTACTGCCTCTATGCGCGCTAGTAATTCACGCGGATCAAAGGGTTTGCCTACGTAGTCATCAGCGCCGGACTCCAAGCCGATAATACGGTCAACAGGTTCATCTTTAGCCGTAAGAAGAATGATAGGGATATCTTCATCGATAGCGCGAAGTCGACGACAGGCATCAACACCATCACCACTGGGCATCATGCGATCTAAGATGACTAAATCGGGTGCGAAACGGGTAATCCGCTGTTCTAGATCCTTAGCATCTTCTGCTAAGAGGGTGTCATAACCGTTACGGTTAAGATAGTCAGATAAGAGCTGACGTAAATCCGGATCATCATCAACAACAAGAATTTTTTTCACAAGCTTACTCCTTTTTATTATTATGATGACTCAAAAGGCCTTAAGCAAGCTTGCGAAATCAATTGAAACGGCTTTTCTTTTAGTTAACGTTAAAGGTGCGGCGTCCCAAAACTTCATCACTTTCGCTATCTTTGACTGTAAAAGTGACAACAGTAGCAGTTAAGGTACGTTGCGGTTCAGGGAACTCAAGCTCGCCGTCGAGTTGTGTCATAGCGCCAATGGTTGCTGTAATCGGTTCAGGAGCTGCGCGACCCAAGCGACCATTACGGTAACGACCTTCGACATTGGCCTCAATGATTACTGTAAAGTCACTGGCGTCGTCATCTCTTTTCATGAGTAGCATATCGTAGTGTAGCTTACCTAGTTCAGCTTCTAATGTGGCATGGCGAAGACCAATAGGAGTACCACCTGGATCCTGTGGAATAGCTCGTTTTAAGAGTTCGATTTCCTCTTTTAGTTCAGTAATTTGTTGCTGGCTATCTTCTTGTTGAGTCAGTAAACGACTGTTTTCAGCTTCTGTTTGCTGTAGGTTTTGACTTAACTCTTCGCCGCGAGCCTGTAGGGCGTATTGCTCTTGGTTTAAATTAATAATTTGTTGATTTAGCTGTTGTGACTCCTCAACCGTAATACGGGTGGGACCATAATTAGTTTGTAAAAACCAAAATCCGCCAGCACCGATAATAATGCCTGTAAAGAGGACTACCATCCAGCGAGGCATGCCTCGCTTGCGACGACTACCGGTCTCGTAAACAGAGGGTTTAAAAGCGCGATTTGACGATTTGAACATAAGGTTTTTCCTATTTCCTACTTAATTTCGTAAATTGACCAACTATAAATTCTATTTGGCGAGTCTGTTGTTTAGTGCCTCTAAACGCTCAGGAGTTCCGACATCCACCCACTCGCCACGATAGTGCTGTCCTGCAACTTGTCCAGTCATCATGGCGACTTTTAAGAGAGGGGCTAATGGTACTTTTTCTCCGGCAGTGAGGCCACTAAAAAGGCTTGGATGGTAAACGCCAATACCAGAAAAAGTCAAGCTTTCGGAGTGACTTGTCAGTTGATTGATGGGCTGTACTTTAGCGTCTGATTTTAAAATAAAATCACCCTCAGGGTTATGCTCTGGATTATCAACTAACAGTAACCATGCTTGTGCGGCACCATTGTCGATAGCACTGACGTGACCCATTGCCTCAAGCGGGTTCCAATCACACCAGACATCGCCGTTAATTACTAAAAAAGCGTAGTCACCTAAAAGAGGAAGTGCGTTGACAATGCCGCCAGCGGTTTCTAGGCCTTCGTTGCCTTCTCGTGAGTACACAATACTGACACCGTATTGTGTACCATCGCCTAAGTAGTCTTCAATTTGTGAGCCTAACCAAGCATGATTAATCACAATATCGGTAATTCCGGCCGCTTGTAACCGTTCAATGTGGTGGACGATGAGGGGTTTGCCCTGAACCTCCAACAAAGGTTTGGGGGTGTGATCAGTCAGGGGGCGCATGCGTTCACCGCGACCCGCAGCTAAAATCATTGCCTGGATCAAAAGGTGTACCTCGCTTCAATAGTGATGTTTTCTAAACGATCGAGAATGCGGGCGACAATTGCGTACTCACTATAACGATTGGCTACTTGCCTGATATAAGCGATTACGCGAGGTATGTGGTTAAGGTAATGTGTTTTGTTGTCACGTAGGGCTAATCGTGCAAAAACACCTAAAATACGTAGATTACGCTGTAAGCCCATGGCTTCATAGTTGCGATGAAAATCCGCGAAGTCAGTTGGTACTGGTAAGTCAGCAGCACGGGCCTTTTCCCAGTAGCGAATAGCCCAGTCTAATTGTTGTGGTTCTTCCCAAGTAGTGCGTGCATCCATGACGAGTGAGGCTACATCATAAGATAAAGGGCCATATAAGGCGTCTTGAAAATCAATGATGCCTGGGTTGAGTGCTTCTTGTTCAGATTTTATTAGCATTAAATTGGGGGAATGAAAGTCTCGATGTACAAAGACTTTGGGCTCTTGTGCATTTTTTTCAGCTAAGGCGTCAAGTGCTGGATAGAGTAGCTTTTTCTCGTTATCGCTAAGCGCATCTTCTTTGTACTTTTGTACATACCACTCTTCAAAGAGATTCATTTCTTCGCGCAGTCGCTTGGCATCATAATGAGGTAAGTGTTCTGCTGGTGTTTTCTGCATCAGGACTAAAGCATCAAGTGCCTGACGATACATGGTTTGTAATATACTATCATCGAGCTCGGCCTGTACCGCTTGGTAATAGGTTGTGTTGCCTAAGTCGGATTGTAATAAGAAGCCAGCCTGATCGTCTTGTTCGAGAATTTCAGGCACATGTAGCTCCTGCTCTTTGAGTAAATGGGCGATGTCGCTAAAAACTGCACAGTTTTCATGTGGCGGCGGTGCATCCATAATAATTAATGTTTTATCGAGCGAGGCACTGTATATACGATAATAGCTTCTAAAACTTGCATCCGAGGAGGCGACTTGTAGGCTTGGTAGATCAAATTGATACTTGTCTGCGTGTTGAGACAACCAGAGATGTAATTGTTCTGAGCGTTCAGCTGTGATATTTAAGGTCATAAACTATAAATAAATATATTAGGAGAAAGAATGCAATCCAACTGAATGACTTGCTATAAAATAAGCGGTTATGTCAGTAAAATATCACTAATTTTAGAACATACTGAGCCATCGTGTCTTATAGAGTGGCTTAGTTTTACTTTTAGCTTTTTTAGAAAATTTTTTATCGTCGTCCTATTGGAATAAGTAGTGTTGAAACGCAGTGGTCCTATCCTCCTAGTTTTATCAGTCTTCGCTCAGATGCCAGCGTATGCTCAGGCTAATGGCTTACGTGTGCCGATGTTAGAATCACCTATGTTGCGTGATGTGGCTACAGCAAAAGACGATATAGTTACTATTACAGATAGTACGACCCTTGATGTGATTGATGAGACTAATAAGCTGATACTTGAGGGGGGCGCAGAAGTGCGCCGTTCTGATGTTATTTTAAAGGGTGATCGTATTAGTTATGACCGTGCCCTAGGTCAAATAAAGTCAGAGGGTAATGCACGCCTTTACCAAGAGGGTAATTTATTTACCGGTGAGGAGCTTGAGTATAATGTGGACACAGAGACGGGTGAGTTTTTAGGGCCGGATTACTCTTTTGCTACAGGTGCTTCGGGTGAGGCTGATTTCGCCGATATGCTAGATGACAACCATCTACGCTTGTTTAATGCGACCTTTGCTGCTTGTCCTTGTGAGGCACCGTCATGGTTTTTATCTGCGGATCAGGTGGATCTTTATGATGATGAAAATAAAGGGGTCGCACGTAACGCTAAGCTCCATGTGGGTGATGTCCCTGTTTTTTGGTCACCGTATTTTACCTTCCCTATTAGACAAGAGAAGAAGACTGGTTTTTTAGCACCTACGATGGGTTACTCATCACGCAGTGGTGCTGATGTGATTGTGCCATATTTTATAAATTTGGCACCTAATTATGATTTAACCCTTTATCCACGCTGGTTGTCCAAGCGTGGATTGATGTTGGGTGGTGAGTTCCGCTATTTGCGACCCAATTACTCTGGTCAACTTAGCGGTACCTATTTAGATGATGATGATAAGTTTGGCGATAAGCGTTGGAGTTATAGCTTTGTACATCGTCAGCGCCTTGGTAGTCTCTTGGGCTTTAATCTTGGCTTAAATGTCAACTGGAATAAGGCATCCGATGGGGATTACTTCCGGGACCTTACTGATACTGCGCTTAATGAATCTGACCGTACTTATTTAAATCAGAGTGTAGCACTCACTTTTTCAGGGCATCAGTACTGGAGCGGTTTTTTACGCTGGCAGCAATATCAGGGATTACATGATTTAGAGTTAAACCGAGATCTGGGAAGGCCGGGGACTGGGGTTTATGCTCAGTATGAACGTAAGCCGGAATTGTTGATTCGCGGTGCGCGTTATGACTGGGGTGGCTTTGATGTCAGTACGGTTAATACCTTGACGCGCTTTGAGTTTCCCAAGTTCCCAGCACATTTAAATGGCGGTGAAAGTATCTGGAATAATTATGACGGTCATCGTCGTCATGATGGGACACGTTTTACTTCTTATAGCACGATTAGTTACCCTATAGTACGTCCCGGTTGGTATATCACACCTAAGCTTGGTTTGCATTTTTCTCAGTATGAGACCGATTGGATTGGTCCTAATCGTGCCCAAGATGGTTCACGAATTCGCAGTCAAAGTCGTACCTTACCTATTTTCTCTATTGACTCTGGGATGACTTTTGAGCGTGATACGACCTTTTTTGGTAATGCATCAAAGCAAACCTTAGAACCACGTTTGTATTACTTATATATTCCTCATAGAGATCAGTCGACTATCCCACTTTATGATACTTCAGTCAGTCAATTTGGCTTTGGTAGTGCCTTTACGGAAAACCGTTATTCAGGTGGTTGGGACCGGATTAATAATGCAAATCAGCTGACCTTAGGTTTGACTACGCGTTGGCTTGACGCAGATACTGGAGTAGAGCGTCTAGCGTTACAAGTGGCGCAACGGTTTTCTTTTGAACCACAAAAAGTTAGTCTCTCTGATTATGAGCAGTTATCTAATAATCGTTCAGAGTTTTTGGCAGGCTTGAGTGCACGTTTGACTGATAATCTCAACACAGAAGTTGCTGTGCAGTATGACCCTTATGAGGATAAAATTGCGCAGTCAACTGTATCACTGCGCTGGAACCCGAAGCGTTTAACCTCGTTAAGTTTATCTTATCGTTATCAGCGCGATCCTTATGAGAACTCTGAGACTGGTAATCCCTATGCCTACCAGTTGGGACCCAAAGAAAACGTGATAGTAGCGGGTCAATGGCCGATTACAGAAAGATTAAATGCAGTAGGACGACTGGATTATTCGATTAAAGAAAGTCGTTCGACTCAGTCTATTGTTGGAGTAGAGTATAAGGGCGAGTGCTGTTGGGCTGCTCGCGTGTTATTCCAAAGATATGCAGTTGCACGTGAAGAAACCAATTCACGGGTATATTTCCAGTTAGAATTAAGTGGTTTAGGTGCCTTAGGTTCTGACCCGATGAGCACGATTCGAGATAATATTCCCGGATATGAACCAACAGAGACACCGATGCCAGTACGTTCTACATTTGAAAGGTATGAATAAATGCGTAAACAAGTTACATTACGACAGTTTGCTTTAAAAGCATTGCCACTAATGCTTTTGGCTTTGCCAATGACTTTTGCCCAAGCTCAACAAAATCAGAGCCCCCGTTCGGCCCAGCAAGGACAATTTGCTGACGGTATAGCAGCTATTGTTGGCACTGAGGTGATAACCATGCGCCAGTTACAAGAGCGTATGGCGGCTAATCGGGTGAGCGGTAATGATAGTCAAGGCCAAGCGCAAATCTTGCAAGGTATGATTGATGAGTTGTTGGTTGAAGATGAAGCTTTACGCTTAGGGGTACGTGTAAGTGATGGGCGTGTGCAGCAAGTCATCGCGGAAATTGCTCGCAATAACAATATGACCCCAGATGAGTTACGCCAAGCAGCTGGTCAGTTTGGAATTCAGTGGGAAAGTTATGTTGAAGGCATAAGACAGCAAGTCATGTTGGATGAGGTGAGAAGCCAAATTTTGCTTTCCAGGATTAATGTGACTCCTGCTGATGTAGAGGCATATATCAAGCAAAATCCGACTGGCGTATCACCTGACTATCAGCCACAAGTGATTCAGCCTGAAGCACCGCCTCCAGAGAGGCGAGTTGTGGTAGAGCAGAGCTTTGAACCTATGGCGATTGCTTTACAGCATATTTATATTCGCGTGCCGGACAATTCTTCAGAAGAGGTGGTTGAGGCTGCAAGACAGCGCGCTAACGAAGCTTTACAAAAGATTCGTGGAGGTGCGAGTTTTGAATCTATTGCTGCTGAGTACTCTGATGGGCCAGAGGCGTCCCAAGGTGGTAACTTAGGTATCCGTCTATTTGAAGACTGGGCAAAGTTATTTGTCGATAACACGCGTAACGTTCGCGATGGTGGTGTTTCTAGTGTTTTTAGCGCCCCTAATGGCTTCCATATATTAAAGGTGGTCGAGCGCCGAGGAATTATTCATGAGCAGCAGCGTGAAGTGATGGTACAACCACCGCGACCAGCACCTGTAGTGGTTCATGACCCACGGGTTGAGTCGGCAAGGCAGGAAGGACCTGTCGAGGTGACTGATTCCCGTATTCGTCATATTTTGGCTCGTTTGAGCCCGGTGGTTGATGACGAGATGGCTTATCAGCGAATTCTAGAGGTTCAGCAAGCAATTCAAGCAGGTATGAGTTTTTCTGAAGCTGCGGAAAAATACTCACAGGACTCATCAGCACCAGTTGGTGGTGATATCGGTTGGGTTACGCCGGGACAGGCAGATCCAGAGTTCCAAAGAGCTGCCGATAGTTTAGAAATCGGTCAGATAAGCGAGCCGGTTCGTAGTGCTTTTGGCTGGCATTTGATTGAGGTTCTCGAGCGTCGTACTGAGGATAAGCAACCCGCTATACGCAAAAGTTTGGCTAATGAAGCCATTTTTGAAGAGCGTGCAGCAGCTGTCCTTGAAGATTGGATTGAGCAGTTACGCGGTAGAACCTTTATCGATAATCGTATCGAACAAACGAGAAATCGTTAGTAACCGTTAAATCAAGAGGTGGAATTCATTGGTTCATCAAGCCCGTAAGCGATTTGGTCAAAACTTTCTAGTCGATGAGTATGTCATCGCCGAGATAGTGCGTGCTATTAATCCACAAGAAGATGACCTCATGGTGGAAATTGGTCCGGGTCAGTTGGCTTTGACCGCTCCCTTACTGGAGCAGTTAAAGTGTTTAACTGTTATTGAGATTGACCGAGATTTAGTGCAGCGGCTAGGACGACTGTACCCTGAGGAGCATTTGCGTGTTGTTGAAGGGGATGTGCTTAAGGTCGATTTTGCTGAAGAGTTTCAACTGCAGCATGTTGATTTAAAGAAAAAACTGCGCGTGGTCGGTAATTTACCATATAACATTTCCACCCCGATATTATTTCATCTCATGGATTATGCCGATCAGATTAAAGATCAGCACTTTATGCTACAAAAAGAGGTGGTGTTACGTATGATTGCGGAACCCAACTCTAAGGACTATGGTCGTCTCTCTGTGATGTTACAGCAACGCTACGCGATGGAAGCCTTATTTGAGGTGGGACCAGATGCTTTTGATCCACCGCCTAAGGTGGATTCGGCTATAGTCCGGATGATACCGTTATCAGAAGAACGGTTAAAGCCTAAAAGTTATGAGCTATTTGCGCAAGTTGTGGCTCAAGCCTTTAGTCAACGTCGAAAAATGATTCGTCGTAGCTTAAATCAGTGGGGCTTTGATTTTGCGGCTTTAGGGATAGAAGAAACTGCACGGGCTGAAAATCTAAGTTTAGAGCAATTTATTGCTTTGGCTGATGCAGCTGCTGCTATACGATAGTTGGCAGTGATATATTAGTGGCTCATAAGAAAAGCCGCAGACCTTAGTGGTGCTGCGGCTTTTGTCTTAATTTAAGACGGATAGAGTAAAGCTGGGCTTTATCTTAAACCTGAGCCTGCTGCGCTCATGTCTTTTCTTTCGATAAACTCGATTTTATAGCCATCAGGGTCCTCGACAAAAGCAATTACCGTCTCGCCACCTAGTACGGGACCAGCCTCACGAGTTACCTTGCCCCCAGCTGCCTTGACTTTTGCACAGGCCTCGTAGGCATCAGGTACACCAATAGCGATATGACCATAGGCAGTACCCATCTCATATTCTTCGACGCCGTAGTTATAGGTTAACTCGATCTCGGCTTGTTCTGGGTTGGAAGCGTAACCTAAGAAGGCTAACTTATACTTGTACTCAGGGTTATCTGATGTACGAAGTAACTTCATGCCTAAAATATTAGTGTAAAAATCAATAGAGCGCTCTAAATTACCAACGCGCAACATGGTGTGTAGTAATAACATACTATCTCCTAAAAAATGAGCCTAAACTACTTGCTGGACTCATTTTACCTTTTTTTCTTGACGCTGTAGAGGGGGGTGTCTGCCGAATTGCTACTTGGGTAGTCCTCGGGGTTAAGGCGAATCATTTCCGATTCAATCCAGCCCTCAAGCTCTGCGGTGATGTCATCACAGCTACGATCACCGGGTTTGATAGCTTGACCAAATGAAATCGTGACGGTACCAGATTTTTTCATGAAAGAGTTTCTGGGCCATAATTTACCTGCATTGTGCGCCACCGGAATAATCTCGGTATTTGTATGCATGGCCAAACGTACTCCCCCCGGTTTGTAGCGACCCTTTTTGCCAACAGGAATACGAGTACCTTCTGGAAATAGTACGGGTGAACGTCCTTCTTTGATGCGCTTTGAACCTCTGCGGAGGACTTGACGTAAGGCTTCGGAGGACCTGCCGCGATCGATTGGGATATTGTTCAGGCTGGCTAGAGCCCAGCCAAATAGAGGGATATATTCCAGTACCTTTTTGTAGACAAAAACTACTGGATGAGGTGTAAACCACGGAATAAATAAGGTTTCATAAGCAGATTGATGCTTAATCAGATAGATTACTTGACGGTCTGTGGGAATATTTTCCTTACCCCTGACTTCATAGCGGATACCTAAAATAACTTTAGCTAAGAAAATTAAAAAACGGGGCCACTGTACCGCAAATTTATAACGCTGATGAAAGGGAAAAGGGCGTGCTAAGAGAACTAAAGGTCCAAGAACTAGGGTCGTTAGTATAAAGCAAATAGCGAAAATCAATGAGCGTATAAAGTTCATAAACTACGTCCTTTAGCTTGATTGTGGGCTGTTCTGTTTTAGCAGGGCATCGACCATAGCAGCTAGGTTGTTGCTTGTTGGCGTAGTTGGGTCAAAGGCCGGATCTTGGCACGTTTTTTGGCCATTGCCCGTCAGGACTAACCAAGGTTTAAAGCCGGCACTAGCTGCTGCCTGGAGGTCGCGTAAGGAGTCTCCAACGGCATAGACTTGGGCCGGTTGATCTACTTTATAGCGAAGCTTTATTTCTTCAAACATGCCAGGTGATGGTTTACGGCAAAGGCAGTTATCGTCTGGAGTATGAGGACACACAAAAATGGCATCGATTAGACCGCCTTTTTCAGCTAGCAGCAAACGCAATTTAGCATGCATTTCGCCTAGCTCATCCATCGAAAAGTAACCACGTCCTACCCCAGACTGGTTCGTTGCGATGACTACCTTATAGCCTGCAGAGTTTAAGCGAGTGATAGCTTCTAAACTGCCGTCAAGAGGTTCCCACTCATCGGCACTTTTGACGTAGTCCGCAGAGTCCTTGTTAATTACACCATCTCTGTCGAGAATAATTAATTTAGGCATTGTGAAACCTCTTTTGAACGGTGTTGATTAAGCTAGACAAGAAATGTCTGCAATCAAGTTCATGGTATTGTGCAAGCGCTTTAATAATGACAAGCGATTAGCACGAATGGCAGGGTCATCAGCCATGACCATGACGTCATTGAAAAAGCTATCCACTGCAGGACGTACGGTTGCCATCAAGCTCATGCTGTTACTGAAGTCTTTTTTATTGAATAATGCAACGGCTTCAGGTTCAACGCTTTGTAAGATAGCGAACAAGTCTTTTTCAGCGGTTTCTTGTAGTAAAGAGGTATCAATCTCGGTCAATTCTCCCTCAGCGCGACGTAGTAAATTACTGATACGCTTATTAGCTGCGGCCAAGCTTTCAGCTTCGTCTAGTTTAGAAAAAGCTTCGATTGCTTCTACTCGCTCAGGAATTTGATCAAGCGGTGGGTTGACCGCTAATACAGCATCAATAACTGCTTTACTGTGCTCATTTTGTAATTGGTTTCTGTAGCGTTCGAGAATAAATTGATAAACCTCTTTGGCAGTGTTCGGGTTCAATTCACTTTTAGTATCAAACAGTTCTACAGAACACTTTAAAAGGGCGGGTAAATCTAATTGAGTACCACTGATTCCTTCTAAGTCGGCATTTTTTAGCCATTCATAAGCACTAATAATACCTAATGCTGCACGACGTAAACCGTAAGGGTCGCGTTCACCAGTCGGGACGGAACCGATGCCCCAGATACCGATTAGTGTTTCGATGCGTTCAGCTACAAAAAGAGTTAGAGCGGTTAGTCCACTTTTATCTTGTGGTAGATTGAAGCGAACATCATACTGATGAGCTAAGGCTTGACAAACTTCCTGAGATTCTTTTTCTTCAGTGGCGTAATAAGCAGCCATTACACCCTGAAGCTCAGGAAATTCACCGACCATCAGAGAGCTTAAATCTGATTTGGCTAAATAAGCTGCTCGTTCAGCTTCTGCAATATTAGTACCTAATTGCGTCGCAATTTGGGCTGCTAAAACTTTGACCCGCTCAGTTCTTTGAAGTTGAGAACCAAGTTTGTTGTGATAGACCACATTAGCTAATTGCTCAACACGATTGTTTTGAGGTGTTTTCTTGTCGGTTTCAAAGAAGAATTGAGCATCGGCCAGACGGGGACGGACGACGCGTTCATTACCCTCGATAATGTTTGAGGGATCTTCTAATTGCATATTACTGACGATCAGGAAGCGGTGATCTAGCTTGCCACTGTCTTTATCAAAGAGTGGAAAGTACTTTTGATTTAAACGCATAGTTAAAATCAGGCACTCTTGTGGTACGTCTAGAAACTCGCGGTCGAATTGACCCACATAGACTGTCGGGTGCTCGACTAAGGCGGTGACTTCGTCTAACAAAGCATTGACCTCAGGATCATCACCAATGGTGGTATTTAATGACTCGGCAGTTGTCAGTAATTGCTTTTTAATGTCTGCTTTGCGTTGCTCGTAATCAGCAATGACCATACCCGCTTCGGCCAAACGTTGCTCGTATTCCTCAGCATGCGCTAAAGAAATAGTGCTTGAACCCATGAAGCGGTGACCCTCAGTAATGCGGTCAGAATTTAAGCCAAGCACTTGAGCGTCTAGTACCTTATCTCCGTATAGCACTACAAGTCGGTGCGCAGGGCGCACAAAACGTACGGTTGTATTAGTCTCTTGTAGCTGATAACGCATCACCTTAGGAATAGGTAACTGACTGACACAGTGCTCGACAATTTCTTGAATGCGATTTTTAAGAATGGCACCTGGCGCCTTACCACGAGCAATTAAAAAATCTTGCTTGCCGTCAGACTCTTTAACTAAGTCTGCAGCAGTCAGATGGCCTAGACCCTTGGCTTCTAGGCGTTTTGTTAGCGCAGGAGTGGCGTTGCCGTCAGCGTCCAACCCGATTTTTGCAGGCATCAACTTCTCAACGAAATCTTGCTCAGGTGCTTGTTCTAATACCTTGTCGATCAAGATGGCTAAGCGTCTAGGTGTGGCAAAGTTACGGCTACTTGAGTCTTCTGCTAGTAGTGATAATTTATCTAAATCTGCTTTAATGGAATTGGCAAATGCTTCACCTAAGCGTTGTAAAGCTTTTGGTGGTAACTCTTCAGTTAAAAGTTCGATTAAGAGGGCGTTATTAGTCATGTTATTTTGCCTCCTCTACAGATGCTTGTCTCAGCATCGGGAAGCCTAGTTTCTCTCTGGATTCGTAGTAGCATTGTGCAACACCGCGTGACAGGTTACGAATGCGTGCAATATAAGTCGCACGTTCGGTCACACTGATAGCACCGCGAGCGTCTAAGAGGTTAAAGATATGGGCAGCTTTTAGCACTTGTTCATAAGCCGGTAGGGCAAGAGCAAGTTCGACTAAATGCTGGGCATTTTTTTCATGGTCATTAAAATGACGGAATAGCGTATCAATGTCGGCTATCTCAAAGTTGTACTTTGATTGCTCAACCTCATTTTGGTGGAATACATCACGGTAATAAACATGGTTACCTTGTAAGTCAGTAGTCCAGACCAAGTCATAAACGCTCTCAACGTTTTGTAAGTACATAGCTAAACGCTCTAAACCATAGGTGATTTCACCGGTAGTTGCAGAACAATCTAAGCCGCCGACTTGTTGGAAATAGGTAAACTGTGTCACTTCCATACCGTTTAACCAGATTTCCCAACCTAGGCCCCATGCACCGAGAGTGGGGTTTTCCCAGTCATCTTCAACAAAACGGATATCGTGCTCTTGAGGGTTAATGCCCAAAGCTTTTAAAGAGTTTAAATACAGCTCGATAATATTGTCGGGGGCTGGTTTTAGAGCAACCTGATATTGATAATAATGCTGAAGGCGGTTCGGGTTTTCGCCATAACGCCCGTCGTTAGGGCGTCTGGATGGCTGCACATAAGCAGCATACCAGGGCTCTGGGCCAATCGCTCTTAAGAAAGTGGCAGTATGGGAGGTACCTGCACCTACTTCCATATCATAGGGTTGTAGTAGAGTGCATCCCTGAGCACCCCAATAATTTTCTAATGTAAGAATAATTTGCTGAAAGCTAAGCATGCTAAGACATTTACCAAAAATTTAATTAACCCATAATTTTAAGATATTTGAGTATATAAAACATGGATTAACCGTGTGATGCGTAATTTCTCATCTGCAAAAGAGAATCATTTGCAATTTGTGTCTCGCTGTGAGGGATTAAGGTAGATAAATAAAATTAGCAGTAAAATCAGGAGCGAGTAATTTAATAATAAACAATTAACTAAGGAGATAGGAATGTCTGAAGCATTAGTCTTGACCGAGAAAAAAGGGCGTGTCCTGATCATAACGATTAACCGTCCGCAGTCACGTAATGCATTAACTTATGAGACATCGTTTGCTTTGGCAGAGGCAATTGATGAGTTAGAAACAAATGCTGAAATCTCATTAGGTATATTGCGTGGACAAGGTGAGCATTTTTGTGCGGGGATGGATTTAAAGGAGTTCGCAAAAACACAGCGTCGTGCCGTGGTGCCGGGTCGTGGTTTAGGTGGGCTTTGTGAGGCCTTACCTAAAAAGCCTTTAATTGCAGCGGTTGAGGGCTATGCTTTAGCTGGTGGTTTTGAGTTGTGTCTTGCTTGTGATTTAATTATTGCCTCACATACCGCCAAGTTCGGTTTGCCAGAGGCTAAACGTGGTTTGGTTCCTGGCTCAGGTGGTATGTTACGTCTACCGCATCGGGTGCCGTATCCGGTTGCGATGGAGATTTTATTGACCGGTGATATGTTAACTTCTCAGCGTGCGCAGGATTTAGGCTTAATCAACCAGTTAGTAGAGCCTGGTCAGGCTTTGGATGCTGCATTAGCGATGGCAGATAAAATTGCCGCTAATGGTCCCTTAGCATTGCAAGTCATTAAAGAGGTGGTGAATGAGGCACGTACGTGGAGTAATCAGGATATGTTCGCATTACAACAACCCCGTATGCAGCATATTTTTTCTTCAGAGGATGCTAAAGAGGGGGCCACTGCCTTTGCTGAAAAGCGCGATCCGGTTTGGAAAGGTCGTTAATAGTTCCTAGTTTTTTATGGATAGCAGTCTGGGACCCGTGTAATTAATCGGGTCTTAGCTGACTGCTAATTGGTTTAATCTTTAAGGTTTTAATATGTCGATTATTATTAAAGAAGCAGATTTAGTTCAGTCCATTGCGGATGCTGTACAGTTTATTAGTTATTATCATCCGGCTGACTATCTTGAGCACTTAGCACGCGCTTATGAGCTGGAGCAAAGTCCGGCGGCTAAAGATGCCATTGCACAAATTCTAACTAATTCCAAAATGTCAGCTGAGGGGCATCGCCCAATTTGTCAGGATACAGGAATTGTGAATGTGTTCCTGAAAGTAGGTATGGACGTTAAGTTTGAATTAAGTGGTACCCTTCAGGAGGCCTGTGATGAGGGGGTGCGTCAGGGATATTTAAATCCAGACAATAAGCTGCGTGCTTCTGTACTTGATGACGCTATTTTTGAGCGTAAAAACACGCGTGATAATACGCCCTGTATTTTATCGGTTGAACTCGTTCCAGGTGATAAGGTAGATGTTCAGGTCGCGGCTAAGGGTGGTGGCTCAGAAAATAAGACTAAGTTTGCCATGCTCAATCCCGGTGAGGATATTGTTGAGTGGGTTCTCAAAACAGTACCGACCATGGGGGCAGGTTGGTGTCCTCCGGGTATGTTAGGAATTGGTGTTGGTGGTACCGCTGAAAAAGCTATGTTGATGGCTAAGCAGGCTCTGATGGAAGACATTGATATGTACGAGTTACTGCAGCGCGGCCCTCAAAATAAGCTTGAAGAAATGCGTGTTGAGCTCTATGAAAAGGTTAATGCCTTGGGGATCGGTGCGCAGGGCTTAGGTGGGTTGACGACAGTTTTAGATGTCAAAATTAATACTTTCCCGACCCATGCTGCGTCTAAACCGATTGCCATGATTCCTAACTGTGCAGCGACTCGCCATGTGCATTTTGAGCTAGATGGGACTGGTGTAGCAGAGATGCCGGTTCCTTCATTAGAAAACTGGCCTGATGTTGAGTGGGCACCGGATTACAATAAATCCAAAGCGGTTAATTTAGATACCTTGACCCCCGAGGAGGTAGCTAGTTGGAAGCCTGGCGATACCTTATTACTATCAGGTAAGATGCTGACTGGTCGTGATGCTGCACATAAACGAATTCAGCAGATGCTGTCAGCAGGCGAAACCTTACCTGTCGATTTTAAAAATCGTGTGATTTACTATGTTGGACCTGTGGATCCGGTTGGTGATGAAGCCGTCGGTCCTGCGGGTCCAACCACTGCAACTCGTATGGACGCCTTTACCGAGATGATGCTGGAACAAGGCCTGATTTCAATGATTGGTAAGGCTGAGCGTGGACCTGTTGCTATTGATGCGATTAAAAAGCATAAGTCAGCTTATTTAATGGCCGTTGGTGGCGCAGCTTATTTAGTTTCCAAGGCAATTCGTAGTTCCAAGGTGGTTGCTTTTGAAGATTTAGGTATGGAAGCGATTTACGAGTTTGAAGTCAAAGATATGCCAGTAACTGTCGCAGTTGATGCGAGTGGTGAATCTGTGCATGAGACCGCGCCGAAGATCTGGAAAGCTAAAATTGAGGAGCTTAAGGCAGAAGAAGCATAGTTATTGTTAGCAAGCAATTGCTATTACTTTATTGAAACTGCTCTTTAATAAAACCTGAGCTCTGTAACTTGGAGCTCAGGTTTTTTCTTTATTCACACTTTGTTAGCTGCTGACCGGATGCTAAAGCTGCATTAAGTAGATTGGCAGTGCTGCCTTGGGCTAATTGCATATTACCGGCAATTTCCATTAATGGCATCAAGACAAAGCTGCGTAAATGCATCCGAGGATGAGGTACCGTTAATTCAGTACTAGTTGAGGTGAAGTCTTCGTAGAGCAATATATCAAGGTCTAAGGTACGAGGGGCATTATGATAGGAACGCTCTCGACCAAATTGATTTTCAATTGCTTGCAATGAGTGTAAAAGTACTAAGGGCTCCAGTGTTGTATTAATTTCGGCAACAGCATTAATATAGTCTGGGCCATCAGCATCCAGTGGAGGACTACGATAGAGCGAGGAACGCTTGATAAGCCTTAGGCCTTCGGCCTGATCGAGACTTATCAAGGCAGCTTCTAGCGTGCTGGCCGGAGAATTTAGGTTGGCTCCTAAAGCAATATATGCTGTGTGTGTTTTAGTCATCGCGATTGGTGGCACTTGCTTTTTTAGAGCTCGGATTTACTGGGTTTGAAGGCTGAGTTGACGATGTTTTGGCAGCGTTTGTCTGAGATGCTTGCCTTTTATTGCGATTAGCGCTTGAGCGGCGGCGTGGACGTCGTCGACGTTTGGATTTAGAAGGATCGGTGCCTGCAGTAAGATGGGAGCGACTATGCTGTTGTAACTCTGCGAGCATTTCTTTGCGGCCTTCGTCATCGGCATCAGCAAGATCCATCCACCATTGTGCTTGTACACTATCAAACTCTCCAGCGGCAGCACGAATCTGTAAAAAATCAACCGCAGCTCTAAAACGTTGCTGCTCAAACATCCGGTAAATGGCTCGTAATGAACGTCTTTCAAAGCGCGGTTGCATAAACCAGATTTCACGCATATCACTGCTTTGACGTTTTTGTAATGCAAGTAAGCGAGCATACTTGTCTAGCACTTCATGAGCAGCCTGCACTAGTGCGGGAACAGGGGCTTCACGATACTCTTGCTGAATATGTTGCCATTGTTGATTAACCAGAGGCCAAAGAGCGGAGGCATATAAAAAGCTAGGGCTGACTGTTTTGTTGCTACGAATACGATGATCGGTGCGTTCAAGTGCGATTCTCAGAAATTTGCTTTGCTCATGTTGCTGCTGAATCAGATCAATTAAGGGAAGAATCCCTTCGGCTATTTCATGTTCTTTGACGATATCAATACATAAATTAACATTGCCGCACACTAATAACTTTAATGACTCATCAGCCAGACGAGACTCTGGTACGTTAGCTAATAAATCAGCCATCTCCTTAATGGGATCAGCTGTCTTTGGGTCAATCGAGCCGTTGAGTTTGGCTTGAAAGCGCAAGGCACGTAAAATCCGCACAGGATCTTCGCGGTAACGTGCTTCTGCATCACCGATAATTCGTACCACCCGGTTGCGGAGATCACTGAGGCCATTGTGATAATCGATTAACCGTTCGTGAACAGGGTCATAGTATAGAGCATTAATCGTGTAATCACGACGTTCAGCATCTTGGGCTTGATTGCCGTATACATTATCACTGAGCACGCGACCAAACTCATCGGTTAGTTGCTTCTTTTTAGAAGCGGTCCTAAAAGTTGAAACCTCAATGATTTCTCGGCCAAAAACGCAATGAACTAGTCTGAATCGACGTCCGATAATTAAAGCGCGACGAAATAAGGGCTTAATCTGTTCTGGTGTCGCATTGGTAGCTACATCAAAATCTTTGGGCTGTAACCCAAGAATTAAATCGCGTACCGCGCCGCCTACGATGTAAGCCTCATAGCCTGCCTCTTGTAAAACTTGGCAGACTTTAATCGCATTACGTGAAATAAAATGCTTTTGAATTTTGTGTTCATCCGCATCATAAATGGCTTTAGCGGCCTTTTTTTGATGGCGTGCTTTATCTTCCTCTATAGAGGGTTTGAAGAATTTTTTCACAAAATTGCTGATGGATGGTTTAGCTTCTTTGACCATAGACTCTTTCTTATTGCTTAAAAAGATCAATAATTTCCCAGTTTTTTTGCTCTGCTATTTTTCTTAGATCTGGGCTGGGGTTGGTAGCTATCGGATGAGTCGCTTTTTCTAATAATGGTAAGTCATTGATCGAATCACTATAAAAGTATACCTTCTCAAAGTCATCAAAAGCATGGTTTAAGTTAGCAAGCCACTCTTCAACACGCGTCACTTTACCTTCTTTGTAGCTAGCAACGCCAGTAAACCTGCCTGTGTATCGGCCATTAATGTATTCGGGTGTCGTGCCGATAATATGCTCAAAGCCGAAGGCACGTGCGACGGGATAAATCACAAAGCTGTTAGTGGCGGAAACTAGGCAACATAAATCCCCCTTGCGCAAGTGCTGATCGACTAGCTCAAAGGCTTTATCGGTCATGTTTGGGCGAACCACTTCAGCCATAAAGCACTCATGGTATTTCATCAGGTCAAAGGGATTGTGCATCGCTAAAAAGCTGAGGACAAAAGCAGCTGATTCCTCAATTGTCAATACGCCGGCATCGTATTTATCCATGATCTCCTGATTTCTACGCTCAACTTCGGCGGGGTCGCCGGCTAAATTATTACGGCTCAGCCATTCGACCCATTCATAATCTGTATCAATGGGTAAAAGAGTGTGGTCTAGATCGAAGAGAGCAAGTGTTTTTGTAGGTGTCGTTGTCATAAAGTATTTTTTAATTCAGCTTCTTTAATAAAGTTTTTAATTAAGTGCAAAGTGACTTGGCGTCGCTTGGCGATGGAGTAAAGGTCTAATGCGTCTAGCCAAGCAAAAAGTGAGCGGATATTACGCTCGGTATTTTTTAAAAGCCAATCCATGGCTTCTTTGTTGATTTTTAGATCTTTTTCAAAGGCACGTTGCTGTATGGCTAGTAAAATATCTTCGTCCTTAAGTGAGTGTAATCTATATGCAAGTCCCCAACCGAGGCGATTGCGTAAATCCTCACGTATCGGCATATTAAGTGGTGATTGGTCACCGGCAATGACTAGGGTGATCGCTTCAGCGCTGGTCTTACGGCGATGACAGTAATTAACCAAGTCAAACAGGGTCATTTGTTGAGCGTCATTAAGTGCCTGTACATCATCGACAGCAATTAATTTGGGCTTGCTCTCCAAGCAGGCTTCTAACTGAGTAGGAAAGTCAGCAGGGTGAAAATAGATGGCATCAGGGCGTTCAGCCGCTAGTGCCTTAAGCAAATGACTTTTTCCACTACCCGTCTCACCAAAAAGATAAAACATCTTGGCGGTGGGACAATCCATGAGCTGGCTGAGAACTTCCCAGTTCTCTCCAGGTACAAAATTATCAAAACTAAAATCTTGACTTAGTAATAAAGCCAGAGGCAGTTGTTCAATCATTCAAAATCATTGCTACCACTCAAGCACTTTGAGTGATAATTTATCGTAAAATAGGATAATCTACTTATTGCGCAGCAGAGTGCATTTGTTTTTTTAACAATAATCATTATTCTTACATATTTGGGTACATTTCTCATGACAAATAAGCAAAACTCCCCTTTAAGTTATCGCGATGCGGGTGTGGATATCGATGCCGGTGAGGCTTTAGTTGATCGTATTAAGCCGTTGGCAGCTAAAACCATGCGTGAAGGGGTTTTGACTGGTCTTGGCGGTTTTGGTGCTTTATTTGAAGTTCCTAAGCGCTATGAAGAGCCGGTACTGGTGGCTGGCACCGATGGTGTTGGCACTAAGTTGCGCCTAGCATTTGACTGGGATAAGCACGATACCGTTGGTATTGACTTAGTCGCGATGAGCGTTAATGACATCTTGGTCCAGGGCGCAGAGCCGTTGTTTTTCCTAGACTATTTTGCTTGCGGAGTACTTTCTGTCGATAAGGCTGCGGCCGTCGTAGGAGGTATTGCTAAGGGTTGTGAGCTTTCTGGATGTGCTTTGATTGGTGGGGAAACAGCCGAGATGCCGGGGATGTATCCTGAGGGCGAATATGATTTGGCTGGTTTTGCTGTAGGAGCCGTTGAAAAGTCCAAAATTATTAATGGCTCAACAATTGCTGCTGGTGATGAGGTGATCGCTTTAGCTTCTAGCGGCCCTCACTCTAATGGTTACTCCTTGATCCGTAAGATCATCGATCGTGCAGGGATTAAGCCTGATGACGCCTTCGAAGACACAACGTTCAGAGAAGCAATCATGGCACCTACCCGTCTTTATGTTAAGCCTGTTTTAGCTGCGATTGAAACACATGGTGAGGCCATTAAGGGCTTAGTGCACGTTACTGGCGGTGGTTTATTGGAAAACATCCCACGTATTGTGCCTGAAGGCTTAGCGGCTCATTTACAAAAGGGTGAGTGGCAGTTACCACCATTATTCCAGTGGCTACAAGAGCAGGGCAATGTTGATACCCAAGAGATGTATCGAGTCTTTAACTGTGGTTTAGGTATGGTTATTGTTGTAGCGTCCGATTCGGCCGAAGCGATTAAAGCGCAACTCAGACAAGCAGGTGAGACCGTCTATCATTTGGGCAAGATTGTCGAGCAGGGTGACGGTGACCGTGTCGTGATTAATGACTAAGCTACTTATTACTGATTAGTCTACAAAGCCCAGTTTATGAGCTATCTCTAGTACCTGTCCTGGTACATTATGAGAAAAGCAGTCAACTTGAATTCTTTCCGGTTGACTGCGCAACCAAGTGATTTGGCGTTTGGCCAATTGTCTTGTTGCAGCAATGCCGCGCTCAACGGCTTCATCATAGCTGCTGTTACCCGCTAAATAATCCCATAGCTGTCTATAGCCGACACAACGTATGGAGGGTAATTCTGGGTGTAAGTCTTCACGTTTATACAGTCTTTCTACTTCTTCTAAAAAGCCCTGATCCATCATTTGATAGAAACGCTTGGCGATTTGCTCGTGTAAAAGATGACGCTCAACGGGTTCAAGGCTGATCGTCACAAACTCATAATCATGTAGCGGTTCTTTTTGTGTGGCAAGAAGTGCGGACATGGGTTGTCCTGTAAGCTTAATGATTTCTAGAGCGCGCGAGATGCGTTGACTGTCGTTGGGTGATAGTCGTTCTGCTGTGACTGGATCGAGTGTCAACAGTTTGTCATGCATGGCTGGCCAGCCTTGGTCAGCAGCTTCTGCCTCGATGGCCTCTCTAAGAACTACATCAGCTTTAGGTAAATTGTGCAGTCCTTCACGCAAGGCCTTGTGATACATCATCGTGCCACCCTCAATTATTGCTTGTGAGTCACGAGATTCAATGGCTGGAATTAACTGTAGCGTATCCTCTACAAAATCTGCGGCACTATAGCTTTCTGCTGGATCACGAATATCTAATAAGTGGTGTGTTACCTGAGCTTGTTCTTCTAAACTGGCTTTGGCGGTGCCAATATCCATGGTTTTATAAATAGTGGCTGAGTCCATAGAGATGATTTCAATAGGACTGCTTTTTGCTAAAGTCAAGACTGAAGCAGACTTACCGGCCGCAGTAGGGCCACAAATACAGAGAATTCTTTTCTTCATCAAAGTTACTCGCCACGCATAAAGAGTTTATCTAAATCACGCATTGACCATTGGAACCAGGTTGGACGACCATGGTTGCAGTTATCCGCTTTCTCTGTAGCTTCCATGGCTCGCAACAGTGCGTTCATCTCTGCGATGTTAAGAAATTTGTTAGCTCGTACAGCACCATGACAGGCCATAGTAGATAAAATTTCATTGCGCTGTAAGGCGAGCCTTTCAGTACTACCAATATCATTAATGTCTTTTAAAACACCTAAAACAAGACTTTCAATATCACCTCTAGCCAGTAGTGCAGGTACAGCGCGTACTGTAATGCTCTTAGGCCCACTGGCATGTAATCGTAGACCCAACTCTAGTAATAACTCTTGTTCAGACTCGACAATCGCTACTTCTTTTTCAGTACAGGCTATTAAAAAGGGTACTAAGAATTCTTGTGTCACAATATCTTGTTGGTCATGCAATTGCTTTAGCTGCTCATAGACTACTCGTTCATGGGCTGCATGCATGTCAACCAATACCAGCCCAGATTGGTTTTGCGCTAGTATATAAATACCATGTAACTGACCAATTGCCATGCCTAGAGGGAAGTTATCAGCGTCACTTTCGTGCTTTGTTGAATCTGCAAAGTTGGCTAGTGGTACTGAAGAAGGTAGTGGCGCTTTAATCGTGCTATCACTAATAGGGGCGTAGGCTGATTGCCAGTCACCAACCGGAGCTAATTCTAAGGGGTTTTGTTGATAGCTGCTCGTCGGAAAGCTTGAGGCATGGCCAGTCGTAGAGTGTCCGGAAACGTGATGATTCTGAAAGGTTCCAGGTGTTAGAAGCCCTTGCGAGCCAAGGTTTTGCTGTAGTTCGTTCGAGTTTTTAACAAGGTCTGAAGCTTGACCAACACCGGGACGTCCTAGTGCGCTGAGCACAGTATTAGCATCACTTTGGTTTTGGCCTCCTGTGTTAGAGAGGGCAGCTTTCAGAGCCTGTGTAAAGAGTCTATAGACTGCACCTGACTCTCTAAATCGCACCTCGCTCTTAGCTGGGTGTACATTCACATCCACTAATTCGGGTGCAATTTCTAAAAAGAGCACGTAGGCTGCTTGACGGTCACCATGCAATACATCGCTATAAGCCTGACGAATCGCATGACTGATAGTGCGGTCACGTATAAACCGGCCATTAACGAAAAGAAATTGTTTATCAGCTCTTGCTCTAGCGGCGGTTGGATGAATAATCATACCGTGGACTCGGGCTAAACCGTGATCCATCTGTACTTCTAGTCCGTGCTCTATAAACTCTTCACCGATAACATCGCGTACGCGTTGGAAAGAATCAGTCGCCTGCCATTGTTTATAGGGTTTTTGATTGTGGAATATTCTAAAACTGATATGAGGATTAGCCATGGCAATGCGTTCAAGCGCATCCACAGCATGTCCGAACTCTGTCCCTTCGGTTTTAAGGAACTTGCGACGAGCGGGAATATGCTCAAATAATTGCTTGACATCAATGGTTGTGCCTAAGCCACCAGCAGCTGGAGTAATTTCTCTGGATGTGCCGCAGATGCTAAAGGCGTGTTCCTGATCTGCGCTTCGTGAGGTAATTGTCATGCGACTAACGGAGGCAATAGATGCTAAGGCTTCTCCACGAAAGCCCATAGAAGATACGGACTCTAGTTCCTCTAGGGAGCGAATCTTACTTGTAGCATGCTGAGTGAGTGCCAAGGGCAATTCGTCAACAGGTATACCACTGCCATCATCAATTACACAGATGCGACGAATGCCGCCACCTTCTAGACGTACTTCAATTTGACTGGCGCCTGCATCAATGGCATTTTCCAGCACTTCTTTAAGGACGGAAGCGGGTCGTTCAATCACTTCGCCAGCAGCAATTTGATTGACGAGTTGTTCGGGAAGGGCTTGTATTTCTTTTCTTTGAGTCATAGCGTACATATTAAAAAACCGCTCGATATTAATCAAGCGGTTTTAAAAAGTCATTCTAATGAGATTTTAGCAGTAATTTAACCAACTCTTGCTAATGGTGGATTAGTCGCAAGATAATCCTGTAAACCCCTGACTATACCTTGTGCTAAAGCCTTTTGATTGCTCTTGGAGCGTAAGAATTGCTCTTCTTGAGGGTTAGAAATAAAGGCTGTCTCTACCAGAATTGAAGGAATGTCGGGTGAGCGTAACACGGCAAAACCAGCTTGCTCAACGCGACGACTATGGACACCATTTATCTTGGCTAGTGAGTTAAGCACCTGATGACCGATCTTTAAAGAGTCTTGAATCTGCTGTGAGGTCGACATGTCTAATAAAACACTAGCGGTGCTTCTATCGTGAACGCCGAAGTCAACACCCCCAATCATATCAGCTTGGTTTTCACGATTGGCTAACCACTTGGCTGCTGCGCTACTAGCCCCTTTGTTGGAGAGGGTAAAGACGGTGGTCCCGCGAGCGCTAGGGTTAGTAAAGGCATCGGCGTGTATTGAGACGAAAATATCCGCTTTGACACGACGAGCTTTTTGTACTCGAACTTGTAAAGGCACAAAGAAGTCAGCGTCACGGGTCATATACGCACGCATATTAGGCTGTGCATTAACCTGATCCCGCAAGTACTTGCCGATAGCAAGGACAATGTCTTTTTCACGGGTGCCCCGTGGACCGATTGCACCAGGGTCTTCTCCACCATGACCGGGGTCAATCGCTACTAATACGGGTCGTGAACCACGGTTACTACGACTTGGGCTAGTGGTGGGAGGAGCGCTAGGAGCTACTTGGCCTTGTACCGTCGGTGCATTAGTTGTAGGGCGATTACCCCCTAGCTGATCAATAATGCCAGCTAAGGGGTCGTCACCTTGAGTATCTAATAAAGCCATCAGCGGATCGCGCGCAACTTTAGGGTAAAGATCCAGTACTAAACGGAATTGATAATCACCGATAGGTTTTAGTGTAAATACTTGCGGTGCGATTGATTGTTTTAAGTCCATGACCAGTCGGACCACATCTGCGCGATTCTGTGCAACACGTATTGATTGAATATAGGGATCATTAGGCTTGATCTGTGAAACAAGCGAGTTGAGTGCCTGATTCAAGGTAATGCCCTGTAAGTCGACAACTAAGCGACTAGGGTTGTCGAGCATGAAATGTTCGGCATTAAGTGGAGCACTGAGCTCCAAGGTTACGCGCGTGTATTCATCAGCAGGCCAAGTACGGACTGCTAGAACTTGGGGAGAGGCAGCATGAACCCATTTGGGAATGACGCTCAGGGTCAACATGCTACCCGCAACGCTTAGGGCGCGGCGACGCTTTAAGCCTTTGTCTGTGAGTTCAAATTGTTTAACCATTGTTTCCCTTTGTCTGAAATTGCTGATAGCACAGCCTCTCTACCCTCATCTTGATAATTTAAATGCAGTCTTACGTCCGGAGGGGGTAGTTGCTCATTTGCTTTTTCTGACCACTCAACCAACACGATAGCCTGATCAAGTAATTGCTCTTCAAAACCGGCTTCCTGCCATTCGTCAGAATCACTAAACCTATAAAAATCAAAGTGATATAAGTATAAGCTAGAAACATTATAGCTTTCAAGTAGGGTGTATGTGGGACTTTTTATTCTTCCTGTTACGCCTAAGGCCTGTAAAAAAGCACGAGCAAAAGTTGTTTTTCCAGCCCCTAAATCACCATGTAAGTAGATACGAGCTCCGGTAAATTTACTAAGGTTAGGTTCGCAACTGCTTGATAAGTCAGGAAAAATGGCATTAGCTAGTCGTTTTGCCAGTAGGGTAGTGGCTTCTTCATCAGCTAAAAATAAGTGATAATGACTTAGTTCTTGATTCATGTAAATTCTAGATAATATGGCTAATTCGTTGTTAAATATATGAATTATAATTATTTTTATTGTAAATTTTATTAAAAATAATTGCTTATTGTTTGTAAAAAGTTTGTATTTACAATGAGATATAGCCAGAGAGGGATAGTTAGTATACAACTTAAGGTCTGTACTGAGATCACATTGGCTACTAAACGTGCATCACCGCTCATGCGAACGGCTAAGACATAAGCAGCGGGTGCTGTGGGGATGGCAGCAAAAATCACGAACATTTGTGTTTGTAAAATACTAAAGCCCATGAGGGTTGAAATAATCAGGGCAAAGACAGGCATGAGGACTAAGCGTGATATGGTCATCCAGGCTACTAGTGGTGCATTGGTAGTGCCTTCTCTAAGCTGTAAGGCTGCGCCTATACAAATCAAGCCAAGCGGGATAGAACCTTGACCAAGTTTGGATAGAGTATTGTCCAAGACTGAGGGTAGCTTGAAGCCAAGTAGATTTAAAATAACAGCTGAGACGGTAGCAAGTACTAAGGGATTGGTGATGATCGATTTAAGTATGCTGCCACCATGCTCAGAGGCTAGAGCTCGTACTGCCAAGATATTTACCAGAGGAACAGTAAAGCCGATAAAGACCGCCATGACTGCAACTCCTTCGGCGCCACCAACTGAGGGGGCGAGTGAGAGAGCGATGTAGGTACTAAATCGATAAACACATTGTTGAGTAGAGTTAGCCGATCGTCGATCGACTTTTAGCACAGTTTTTGCCAAACTAGCGACAAGTAAACCGGCCAAGGCGAGTAGGGCACAGGATAGTAGTGAGCTGCCAGCGGTGTTAAGGCTGAGGGGACTTGACAATACTGAGCGAAATAATAAGGACGGAAACATGATGAAGTAAACCATCTTTTCTGTCGCAGCAAAAAAATCCCGATTAAAGCGTAGTTTGTTAATCATGAGCCAACCCAGGGCAACCAAAATGATATCGGGTAAAAGAATATATAAAATGCTCATGATAATGCGTGTAGAGTGAGGACGGAGCTTAAACTATTCGTAGTCTTACGGTTTAAAATACTGTTAAGTATAGCTGAAATATTCACTGTTCAATGGGAGAAAAGATGCAGGAAAGCTATGTCTCTACTTTTTTAGATAGCTTATGGCTTGAGGATGGCTTGTCTAAAAATACCTTGGCTGCTTATCGGCAAGATATGACTGCTTTTCTAAAGTTTTTAAAAGAAAAGCGCCATGATGTATCACTGTTGGCGGTGAAGGCGGAAGATATACAGGCTTGGTTAGCACAAATGCATTTACAAACTAAAGCTAGTACTGCTAATCGACGTTTAGCGACCTTAAGAAGGTTTTATGCTTGGGCCATTCAAAGTCATCAGATGAGCGAAGACCCCTGTTTGCATATAAAGCCAGCTAGACAAGCGGCGCGCTTTCCTAAAACCTTAAGTGAATCTCAAGTTGAGTTACTGCTAGCGGCACCGGATGTTGAGACTCCGGGTGGTCTTAGGGATAAGGCGATGCTAGAAACTCTTTACGCAACTGGGCTAAGAGTGACTGAATTAATCAGTTTGAAAAATTTTCACTTGGCTCTCAATGAAGGCTTTGTGCGTGTGATCGAAGGTAAGGGGGGCAAGGATCGTATTGTGCCCTTAGGTGAGGAGGCCGTGCATTGGTTAGAACGTTATTTGCTTGAGGCTAGGCCTGAGTTACTCAAAGGTCGCCTAGACGATGCGGTATTTATTACGCGCTTGGGCAGCGCGATGAGCCGTCAGGCTTTTTGGCAGTTAGTCAAAAAATATGCCCAACAACAAGCAATTCAGGTTCCTTTGTCGCCGCATGTGTTGAGACATGCGTTTGCCACTCATCTACTTAATCATGGCGCTGACTTGCGCGTGGTTCAGATGCTATTGGGACATGCAGATATTTCTACAACACAGATTTATACTCATGTGGCAAGAGAGCGTTTAAAAACCTTGCACCAAAAACATCATCCACGAGCTTAAGAAAAATAAACGTTTTGATTTTGGATCTGCTAAATTAGTTAATTCTGTAATGTTACTGTGTTCTGTATCTCTCGAACTTTAGTCTGATTAGTTAAGATTTTACTAACACTTCAACATAGATCAATGCCACAATTTTTAGCACTGCTAAAATTTAAAAAAAGCACTTTATTAAAAAAGGAGACGCAATGGCTGATTATGAAACAGGTCTTGGCAAAAATGCTGCTAACTATGTACCTTTAACTCCCATAGACTATTTGGTCCGTGCACATGAGGTGTTCGGTGAGGATTTGGCCATTGTGCATGGTTCAATTCGTCAGAACTGGACAGACACTTATAAGCGCTGCCGTCAAATGGCCGCTGCCCTTAGGCAAAATGGTGTGGATCGTGGCACTACAGTCGCTACGTTGTTATACAACACACCGGCGATGGTCGAAGCGAGTTTTGGCGTGCCGATGTCAGGCGGTGTGCTGTTGGCGTTAAATGTGCGGCTAGAGGTTGAAGGCATTATTTACTGTCTGCAGCATGGTGAAGTTGAATTATTGATGGCCGATAGCGAGTTTGCTCCCTTGATTCCTCAAATTAAAGAGGCTTTGCCTGAGTTGAAGGTAGTACAGGTCAACGATGAGTTGGGCCCTAAGGATGTAGTACCTTTTGCTGAGCTTGACTATGAAGCTTTCTTGCAAACTGCCGAGGATATTGATAATTGGGTTTGGCCAGAGGATGAGTGGGATGCCATTGCCTTGAACTACACTTCAGGCACTACTGGTAATCCCAAAGGGGTGGTATATCATCACCGCGGTGCGGCGCTTAATGCAATTGCACAAGTTTTAGAGTTTGATATGCCCAAGCGTCCAGTGTACTTATGGACTTTGCCTTTATTTCATTGTAATGGTTGGTGTTTTGCCTGGACCATTGCAGCGCGTGGTGGGGTGAATGTTTGTTTGCGTAAATTTGATCCTAAGACATGTTTCGATCTGATTCGTCAGGAGGGCGTGAATTATTACTGTGCTGCGCCAGTTGTACATGCTGCATTAGCTAATGCGCCCGAAGAGATTAAGCAGGGTATTGAGCATGAGGTTAATGGCATGATTGCTGGTGCCGCGCCTCCGGAAGCTGTACTAGCCCGTATGGAAGAGATGGGCTTTAACATTACCCATGTTTATGGTTTAACCGAAATTTATGGACCGTCAGCAGGGTGTGTCGAGAAGCCAGCCTGGCAGGAGCTTTCCATGGAAGAGCGGGCGATGAAAAAAGCCCGTCAGGGGATGCGCTACACCTTACAGGCAGGCTTTACGGTGTTGAATCCGGACACCATGGAACCCGTTCCTGCCGATGGTAATACCATTGGTGAGCTGATGTTCCGCGGTAACATCGTCATGAAGGGCTACTTGAAAAACCCTGAAGAAACTGCCAAGACCTTTGCTGATGGTTGGTTCCACTCAGGGGACTTGGGTGTAATGCATCCTGATGGCTATGTGCAGATTAAGGACCGCAGTAAAGATATCATCATCTCAGGGGGCGAAAATATCTCCAGTATTGAGGTTGAGGATGTGCTTTATAAGTATCCCGGTGTTGCTAACGTAGCTGTTGTAGCGCTTAACGATGAAAAGTGGGGCGAGGTACCGGTTGCCTTTGTTGAGTTAAAGGATGACGCTTTTGTGACTGAAGAAGAGCTCGATCAGTACTGCCGTGATCATTTGGCTGGTTTCAAGCGTCCCAAGTATTATGTTTTTGGTGAGTTGGCCAAGACAGCAACGGGTAAGATTCAGAAGTTTGAGCTGAGGAAGCAAGCTGAAGCCTTATTTTTATAAGCTTTGAATTTCTGATATAAAAAGAGCGCATGCCATCTAAGGTGTGCGCTCTTTTTCATTGGTTACAGCAACAAATTTGTTGTTGTAGCTTAAAATCTATAATTGGAATAGTTAAAAAATACCTTAAGGCGGTGCAATGCTAGATAGTTTAGAAGTTATTTCGAATCAGAAGTTACTGGGGTTTTCGGCGGCTGAAACCATTGTGGTGACCGTAAATAACCGCATGGCCATTCATTTGAAACAAGACCTAATAGCGGCTCATCGTGGTGCTTCCAAGGTGTTTGAGATTGCACAGGTGCAGCCATGGACTCACTTTTTAGAGTATCTACATGAGAGGGCAGTTTTTGCTTTAAAGCAAGTGCCTGCAACAAAGCAGTTAAGTAGTTTTGCTGCTTTATTATATTGGGAAGCTATTCTACAAGAGCAACAACTCACTACGCTTAATCTAACAAAATTAGCCAGAGTGTTAGCGGACGCACATACTTTACAGTTGGAGTGGGGTATCGAAGTTGAGGAGCTAGAAGAAACGCCTGAGTATCTCGAATATAAAAAAATCAAAACTCAGTATCTTAATCGTTTAGAGCAACGTGATGCAATTGATGGTCCTTTGAAGGAACAGTGGCTATTGACTCAGTTAGAGCGCAGTGCCGAGCTTTATAAAGAGGCAGGCTTGGGGACACAAGCAGTCGAAAGTGGAGTCACTCAGCTACGAACAAACGTTGCTAAAAAAATTGTACTGCAGGGTTTTAGAGAGTTGTCAGCGATACAGTCAGGTTTATTAGCAGCTTGTCGAGATTTGGGGGCGGAACTCTATCTATTAGAGGATGAGATTGAGGTTGCCTCACAATTACAATTACAAGTACTAAGTGCGCAAAATCGTGCAGAAGAGTTAGAGGCTGCGGTCAGTTGGGCTAAAGCTAAGCTGGCAGCGAATCCAAGTGGACGTTTTGCCATCATTGATCCATTATTGCAGACGGAGTTAAATACCGTTCGTCGTTATTTACATGAGCATATTCAAGATGGAGGTTTGAAGGCCGAGATGCTCTATAACGTCGCTATCGGTCGCCCTCTAAATGATTGGGCTATTGTGCGTTCTGCATTAGCTTGGCTTAGTCTGTTTATCAAGTTGAGTCAAACGAATCGAATCTCAACCCAAGCTTTTGGTGAGGCCCTATTGCTGGGGCAGGAGGCACTGGTTTCGAATTGGGCCGATCCGCTGAGTGCAATTGATGTAAGACTTCGAGAAGACAGTAAAATCAGCTATCACAAACATAAAGTTCAGCAGTTTTTTAATGAGGTCAGTGATGAGTTCAGTGAATTGACTCAGCAAGCGTTTGGATTATTTGCAGATAAGCGAGATTTGAGATTAAGGCAATGGTTGCAAACGTTTAAAGAGTTTTTAGCATTATTTACCTTCCCAGGTTTGCATGGTTTAAGTTCAGCTCAGTATCAAGTGTGTACTGCTTTTGAGCAAGCATTGAAAACAACAACTGCTCTGTCATCCGCTCTTGAGGAGATGTCGGTGATGGATGCGTTCAGCTTATTGGAGAGAGTTTGTCGACAACAAATTTTTCAACCGCAACGTGCAGCATCTGCTCGCTTAGATGTATTGGGCGTTTTGGAGGCAGAGGGTGCAAAGTGGGATGCCGTATGGATTATGAGTATGCAAGATGATGTACTACCTACAGTGCCAAAACCTAATCCCTTAATTCCTAAAGTAGCACTACAGCGTGTTGGTGCCCCGCGCTCGGATCATCAGCGTGAGTTTCAATGGGCTGAGGCGATGTTAAGTAGTTTGTTGAAAACAGCACCTGAAATCAACATCAGCTGGCATGCTTTTGCAGGTGAAATGCCGACTAAGCCTTCACCCTTGCTAGGCCAGTACTCAGAAGAAGAAAAAGCAGTTGCTATTGAAGAGTTTGAGGTGCTTCATGGTAGTAGTAAAGAAATGGTTCAGCTTAAATCTGAATTAGAGTATTTAAAGGATGATTATGGTCCGTCCATTCCTAAGGGCGAGATACTGTCCGGAGGCTCTCGTTTAATTGATTTACAGTCTAAAAACCCGCAATGGGCATTTGCCGTTTATCGCTTGCATATGCGTGAGTTTTCTTCTTACCCTCGTTATGAACTCGATCGTATGCAGCGCGGAATTTTTATTCATGATGCGCTAGAGCGGTTTTGGGATGAGGTGCGGGAGCAGTCAGAATTGAAGGCGATGAGTGATGATGCCTTAAAAGAAAAAATTGCACTGGTAGTAGATGCCTCAGCTAGTAGCGAGTTGCTTTTTGATTCTCGTGCTTTATTGGAACTAGAAAAAGAGTTTGTTAAAAACCAGTTGTTTCATTTTTTAAAGCTTGAGCAGGAGCGAGAGTTGGAGTTCAGAGTAGCGGAGGTAGAGAAAAATGTCGAAATTTCTTTAGCGAAAATTAAGTTGCGAGTAAAAATAGACCGTATCGATTATTTAGAAAATGATAGCTACTTGTACTTGGATTATAAAACCGGTAATTTACCGGCTTACAAAAAAAACTGGTATAGAGAGCGGCCCACAGATCTGCAATTGCCCTTATATGCAGCTTACGGTGACTATTCCGTTAGTGAGGTTGGTGGGGTCGGTTTTGCTGGGTTAAAACCTGGGAGAATGGGCTTTGCTGGTATTGGTTCAGTTAACTGGGCACTAGTAACACGTTCGGGTGTTGAGGAAAAAAGCGCGGTTGATTTTGAGCAACAACTAAATGACTGGAAGGCTAAGTTAATGATTTTGGCTGATGAAATTGCTCGCGGTTATGCTGCTAATTGTTACGCCGATCCAAAGGATATGGAATATTGTGAAGTCTTGCCATTTTTACGTTTAGAACAGGATGTTGAAGAAGAGGAGAATGAAAATGACTAAGTTACCCTCTGATGCTGCTGAGCGTCAAAGAGCATTGGACCCTAGCTCTTCTTTTCTGGTGCAGGCTCCAGCAGGCTCAGGTAAGACGGAGTTAGTGACTGATCGTATTCTTTCACTGTTAGCGATTGTAGAGCAGCCTGAACAGGTACTGGCTATTACCTTTACTCGTAAGGCAGCAGGTGAGATGCGCAATCGTGTCATTGAAAAGTTAATGTCTGGATTAGAGCCGCAGCCTGATGAAAGTCATAAGGTGCAAAGTTGGCAAATGGCCCAAAAGGTCCTTGCACGTAATACAGAAAAAGAGTGGCATTTATTAGAGTATCCTAGCCGTTTACGCATCATGACTTTTGACTCTCTCTGCTCAGGATTGGTGCGGACAATGCCTTGGTCCTCTCAAACGGGTGGGAGTCTGGAAATTTCTGACGCTTATAAGCGTCAATATCGTGAGGCAGCTTTTTTAACACTCCGTCAAATTGATAAATCGCCAGAGCTTCAGGCTGTTTTGAGTCGTCTTAATGTCGATTTGGGTCACTTGGAAACTTCGTTGGTGCAAATGCTCGAAATTAGAGAGCAATGGCAAGAAGCGTTGAGCAAACCGGGTGAAACCTTGTTAACCATGGTACAAAGTCTAGCGCATTTTGTTATTAAGCAGTTGCAACAAGTAGCGGATAATTTGCCCTTGGGCTTTAATTCAGATTATCTTCCTGCCTTAGCGACATGGGCACAAGAGTGGTCTGTCCTAGATTGTTTGAAGGATGTTGATGTTGAACCACTGGTGGCAGAGGTAGATGATTTACCTCGTTGGCAGGCAGTTGCAGAATCGCTATTGACTAACACTAATACGATAAGAAAATCACTCAATATAAGAAATGGTGTGCCTGCCGGAGCACCATTTAAAAAACCACTCATGGACTTTTTGAAAAATACGAGTTTTTCAGAGGAGTTTGTTGAGGCCTTGATCGTTGTTAAGAGTTTGCCTACTGAGCTTTTGACACAGGAGCAGGCGGAGTTATATCAGAATTTGACTCATGTATTAACCATGGCACTGGAAAATTTGCATCAAGTGTATATTGCTGACGGTGCCGTGGATTTTACTGAGGTAGCGCTTAGTGCCTTAAATGGTTTGGGTAGCGCAGATAATCCAGCTGATTTACTATTGGCGCTAGATGCGAGAGTTCAACATTTGCTTGTTGATGAGTTTCAAGATACTAGTCAGACACAGATTGATTTATTAGCGTTATTGACTTCTGGGTGGCAACCGTCTGATGGTCGAACAGTCTTTTTAGTCGGTGACCCAATGCAGTCTATTTATCGCTTTAGAAAAGCGGAGGTCGGTCTTTTTATTAAGGTCGCTAAGGAGCAAAGACTGAACCATGTGTCTTTAGAAGTATTAAAACTACGTGAAAACTTCCGCTCAGTTGAAGGCGTGGTCGAATGGAATAACCAGATTTATAAAGAGAGTTTTCCAGCGACTTATGATGCTGAGTTTGGGGCAGTACCTTATGAGCATTCGGTATCTTTTAATGGTCCGGGAGACTTGGAGGCAGTCAGGCATTATCCTTTTTATTATTCAAATCAGGATGTTGTCGGTATAGATTCCAAGGTTGAGGCGGCAGATGCCGCTGAGGAAGCAGTAGTAGAGGTTGTACGAGCAGCTTTGGAACGCCATCAAGGTAGTGAAAAGCCTGTTGCCATTTTAGTCAAGAGCCGACGAGCTTTAGGGCGTTTAAATGAACGCCTGTTGCAAGCCAAAATTCCTGTCCGTGCCGTAGATATGTTCCCCTTAAGTGAGCAGCCTTATGTGATCGATTTATTGCAGATTATTAGGGCTTTAACACATCGCTACGATCGAGTAGCGTGGCTGTCTTTATATCGTTCACCTTTGTGCGGATTGACGCTAGAGACTTTACATGCCTTATTTGGTGATAAAGAAGAAGCTAATATTATTCGTCAAATTTATAACGTTTTAAGTGATGAAAAGCTTCTACAGAGTATTGGTGAGGAGCAGTTTGTACGTTTTAAGCATCTCAGTGAGATTATGCTAAATACAAGTGCTGAGCAACAAGGTCTAAGTTTTACCATGCGGGTCAGCATGATATGGCAGCAACTTGGAGGTCATTTACTCTATTCAAAAGAATCTGAAAAAGCGGATATTGAGGCTGTTTTTAGTCAGCTGGATAAATTGGCGCCTTATGGTACACCAGATTTGGAGGTTTTAGAGCAGCATATTGCCGAGTTATATGCAGAGAGTGTGACGGCGGGTTCAGCAGTAGAAATTATGACCATACATAAAGCGAAGGGTTTGCAGTTTGAAGAAGTGATTTTGTATGGCTTACATACTTCAGCCAATAACAGAGGAGATATGCTTTTAAGGCTTGAACCCTATGAATATGAGCTAGATGGTGAAAGTGTGCCGGGTATCTTATTAAGCACGGCTCAATCAAGAGAGCATGGTGCAGCTGAAGATTCTATGGCTATCTTGTTAAAAGAACGAGAGAAAAAGCGCTCGCTACTGGAAGAGGCTCGTTTACTTTATGTAGCCACGACCCGTCCTTGTCAGCGCTTGCATCTATTTTATTTAATGGCATTGACTGAAAAAGAAGGTGAGCTTCAGCTTACGAAGCCGAGAGAGGCTCAGTTCTTTTCTCGGATTCAACAGTCACTTGAGTTGAATATCGAACAGATTAAAGCAGCTTTGCCGCATTATGTATCAGCTCATGCGGTTGAAGTAGAAAGAGAGCAAGAGGTAGCGCAGCAAAGACACCAAACTAGTGGATCCATTTCAGGACAATTAGTTAATGCCACTGAACAAGGGAGTTTTTTGCGTTTCAAACAAAAGACCATTGCGCATTTACAAGCTAACTATCTACCACATCGTCAGCTTAGTCAAAAACTTAATGAAGCGGCTGCAGCGCAGGCAGGTGGTTGGGAGTTTGGTAGTGAAGATGAAGCAATCTTAGGTACAGTGGCTCATACCTGGCTACAAATGATGGGTAGTGAGCAATTGCTAGGTTGGGATGCGGAGCGTCTATCAGAAGGAGCTCATTTAATGCGTTATCAGTTGCTGAGTGGTGGTTATCCTGAAGATGGATTGGACGATGCAATTTTTCAGTTGCAGCAGCTTCTGCTAAACAGTATGAATCATGAGAAATTGAGTGAAATTTTGATGAATCCTCAAGTACAGCATGAGTGGCCTTTACATGATGTTAACGGCAAGTTGATGATCATGGACCTGGTGGTACCTCATGAGGATTACTGGGAGGTCATCGATTTTAAAAGCTCGCGTCGTCGAGAGGATGAGCAGGTGGCAGATTTCGTGATGCGTATGAGTAAAGAGTATCTGCCTCAACTGCAAAGCTATTGCGCTTATTTGCAGGCTTTGGACGGTAAACCGGCTAAAGCTTCTTTATTCTTAATGGAAGAAGGGTTGATGGTAGAAGTCATGACTTAAACTTGCTATAATGTTTTGCGGTGGGTCCCTTCGCATAGGTCCATGGTCAATCGGGTCAGGTCCGGAAGGAAGCAGCCACAGCCATTAAGACTTAGTGCCGAAGTCAGGCTCACCGCCCATTACTTTCTTCCTCATGTTCTATGAATTATTTAGCCTTGGCCCGTAAGTGGCGTCCTCGTTCATTTTCGGAATTAGTTGGCCAAGATCATGTGGTCCGTGCGCTCTCTAATGCGCTCGAAACCCAGAGAATACATCACGCTTGGTTATTTACAGGTACCCGTGGTGTTGGTAAGACCACCTTGGCACGTATTCTGGCCAAATCTCTTAATTGCGAAACAGGTATTACCGCAAGTCCTTGTGGTCAGTGTTCTGCTTGTCTAGAAATTGACCAAGGCCGCTTTGTGGATTATGTTGAGGTGGATGCGGCTTCTAGACGAGGGGTTGATGAAATCACCCCTTTACTTGAGCAAGCTATTTATGCCCCCTCACGTGGTCGTTTCAAAATTTATACGATTGACGAAGTACACATGCTCACGACTCATGCCTTTAACGCCATGTTAAAGACGCTTGAGGAGCCGCCGGCACACTTAAAATTCATTCTAGCTACCACTGATCCTCAGAAGATTCCGGTGACTGTCTTATCACGCTGTATTCAGTACAACTTGAAGCAAATGTCGCCGGAGGCGGTGGTAGAGCACCTTCAGCTGCTTTTGGCTGAAGAAGGCGTGGAGTACGAAAGCGCAGCCCTACAATTAATTGCTCGCGGAGCTGCTGGCTCTATGCGTGATGCTTTATCACTTACTGATCAAGCGATAGCCTTTAGTGGTAATCATATTAGTGTCCAAGCCATGCAGGATATGCTAGGCACCATCGATCAAAGTTATTTAGTTAATTTGCTTAATGCTTTATTGGCAGGTGATGCGAGTGGTGTTGTAAGTCTTGCTGATGCTATTGCGGATCGTGGCTTCTCTTATGAGGGAGCTTTAGCAGATTTAGCAGCGCTGTTATCTCGTATTGCAATGGAGCAAAGATTAGCAGGCTCTATCGATAGTGATGACCCGCTTTACAATGAGATGATGGTAGTCGTTCGAGAGGCTAATCATGATCTTTTACAGCTTTTTTATAGCATCGCTGTTCATGGTCGCAAGGAATTAGCCTTAGCGCCTGATGAGTATGCGGGCTTTGTGATGATTTGTCTGCGCATGTTGGCGCTAGTTAATACACCGGTAATTCAAACCGAGCTGACTGATAAGCAGTCAAATGAAGAAACTAAAGTTTCTACTCCTACAGTAGAAACTAAAAAAAAACTCCCTGACATAGAATCGCTTAGCGAAGCGGAGTCAGTTGAGCAAGTTAGTACTGTCGAATCCCCTAATCGTACTTCTTCTGAAGCTAAGTCAGTCGAGACTGTTGATTATCCAGAAAATGTAGAGTCAGTGACAGCTGTCGATGCTGAAAAAGCTATTGAAGAGGCCTCAGAGAAGTCTCATAGTGATGATTCAGCATCTACCTTATTAAGTGATGAGTCAGTTTCAGAAGCGGCATCTAAGTTGGCTTCAACAACTCAACTAAGTACTGAGTCTCAAGAGAGCAAGGAGATTGAGTCTTCTGCTATGTCTGATGCGGATTGGGTTCGCCTATATGACACTGTTGCCAGCGATCAGGATGGCGATGTGAGCGATGAGCCTTTAGTGGATGATAGCTTTGAGATGAATTGGGAGCCGTTATCTGCTGAACAAAATGGCAAAATCAGTTTGTCCAGTTTAAATCAGGAACGCTGGATTGAACTGACTAAAAGTTTAGAGTTATCTGGTTTAGCGGGTGAGTTGCTATTAAATAGTCAGTGGTTAGCCACTGAAGGTAATACCATTCGACTTAAAATTTTCTTAAAAAATCTTGATAGTCTTGCCGTTAAATCAACATTGACCACTGTCTTAACTGAATACTTTTCTCAAGTTGTTAAATTAGACTTTGAGACGGGTGAAACCGGCGATGCAACCGCTCGGGCTCAATTGATCAAGCAGCAGCAGGAACGCCAAGAACAAGCAGAAGCAATTGTGGCTAATGACCCTTACATAAAAAGCTTAAAAGAAAATTTTGGAGCAATTGTGATTGATGGTTCAGTACGTGTTCTCTCAACAGAATAGATACGATACAATACGATAAATTTTTCAATCAAAAGGAAAGATCTCATCATGATAATGAAGAATCAATTAGCTGGGCTGATGAAGCAAGCTCAGAAAATGCAAGAAGATGTAAAAAAAGCTCAAGAAGCCTTAGCTGAAATTGAGGTTGAAGGTGCTGCGGGTGGTGGTTTAGTTAAGGTCGTCATGACTTGTCGCTTTGATGTCAGACGAGTTACTATCGATCCGTCTTTACTTGAAGACGATAAGGATATGCTTGAGGATTTGACTGCAGCCGCTTTTAATGATGCTTTACGCAAAGCGCAAGCTACTTCTGAAGAGAAAATGGGTGCAGCTACCGCAGGTATGCCTATGCCTCCAGGAATGAAGTTCCCATTCTAAAGCGTATCACGATCACTTTTAATTTCTAAGATAGTTCATTGACTAAAACCGGATCTAAGGTTGAACCCCAATTTTCAGAACCACTAGAAGAGCTCGTTGACAGTTTACGTCAACTCCCTGGGGTAGGGGAGCGTAGTGCTAGACGCATGGCTTATCATCTTCTGCAATACGATCCTGCGGGTGGCCTCAGGTTAGCAGCGGCTCTGGATAATGCGCTCAATCATTTACGTCACTGTAAGTTGTGTAATTCTTTCACGATGGATGAGGTTTGCGCAACGTGTAGTGATGAGGCGCGTGATCACTCTGTTTTGTGCGTGGTGGAAACACCAGTCGATCAAAATATGATTGAGTCTACCCGTAGCTATCAAGGCTTATATTATGTTTTGATGGGTAAGTTGCAGCCGATTCAGGGGGTAGGAGCGGCCAGTTTAGGTCTGCAAGCGTTAATTGAAAGAGCGCAGGATGGACAGATTGAAGAAGTGATTTTGGCGACTAACTACACGACTGAGGGTGAGACGACTGCACATTATCTTAGTGAGTTGCTAAAACCTCATAATATTAAGGTGTCTCGTATTGCACGGGGAGTGCCTGCGGGTAGTGAGTTGGAGTATGTGGACGCAGGTACCATTGCCTGGGCCTTGATGGAGCGTAAGTCTTGACATTTAAGTCATGACGGTGCTCCATCCTCCAGTGCCTGCTGAGTCTAGCGGGCAGATTCAATTAGTTTATCGAGTTTAATCGCATCTGCGACAAAATTGCGAATTCCTTCAGCCAGTTTTTCTGTGGCCATCGCATCTTCATTTAAGAGAAATCTGAAGCTGGATTCATTGAGTTTTAGTTCTTCAATTTCCAAAGACTTTGTGTTGTCTGCATCAAGTATGAGATTTAATTCATTGTTATTGTCATTGAGCTGTTGTAATAAATCGGGACTGATAGTGAGTAAGTCACAACCAGTGAGTGCTTGAATCTGAGAGATGTTACGAAAGCTTGCACCCATGATTTCAGTTTTGATATCAAATTTCTTGTAGTAATTAAAAATAGTAGTCACTGATTTGACGCCGGGGTCATTTACTCCGGATTGAGCTACTTCATCCCAGTCTGCCCCCGCTTGTTTTTTATGCCAGTCATAAATGCGGCCGACAAAGGGAGAGATCAAGCGGACTTTAGCATCGGCACAAGCAACAGCTTGCGGTAAGCTAAATAACAAGGTGAGATTGCAATGGATTCCGTCTTGCTCTAACTGCTTAGCGGCTTCAATGCCCTCCCAAGTCGCTGCTATTTTGATTAAGACACGCTGTTTGTTGATGCCAGCGGCTTCATACAATTCAATTAATCGGCGTGCACGGGTAACGGTGGCTGCGGTATCAAATGAAAGACGAGCATCCACTTCGGTGGAAACGCGGCCAGGAACTGCTTCCAAGATTTTGCAGCCAAATAGCACTAACAAATGGTCAAGAATTCCCTCTGTGTCAGCATTTGGATAGTCTCTGATCACTTGATCAAGAAGAGGGCGGTAACGCTCATCTTGAGTCGCTTTCAGAATTAATGAGGGGTTAGTTGTTGCGTCTGTAGGCTGATGATGGCGAATGGCATCAAGATCGCCAGTGTCGGCAACAATTGTCGTGTGCTTAGCTAAACTTTCTAATTGACTAGTCATTGAAAAAACCTAAATTCAGTTTGTAAAAGTTGTGAAAGGTGAGTGGTTGAAATTATAGTAACTTGATATGAAGGTACGGTTAATAAATTATAATCGCCTTAAGTTTAAAAGTTTAATGTAACATCTCGGAACTTCGCTTTACTTTTTTCGACTAATAACCGAACCTTTATAGTAGACCAACCTCCTTTGGTTCTTTAAGACCGCAGTACAGGGGCTTGGTAATTGCCCGAATAGTCTTAATAGTATATTATGCATAGAGTGTAATTCAATGTAAGTAAATGTTTGGGTCTATTTGCTTGTTGACTCATAGCTAGTAATTAATAAGTACCCTTTGCCCTGACCTTGTTCCTGTAAGAGGCTGTTTTAGTTGAAAGGATTTATTTCGCGTTTCACTCTGTTGTTTGGTTTGTGTTTGTCACTGGCGCCATCGTCTGCCGGTGCTTTTCCTAATGCTTATAATTTATTAGGCTTCTCACAGGCTGAGTATGAGGTTGCTATTAACCCCTGCGTTGATGGGGGGTTGCTCTATGAGCGCTTTGGTGTGGATGCCATTAGTGCACAAGAGCAAGAGTTACGCAAATGGCCTACAGGCTTATGCCAGAACTTGGATGTTGCGCGCCAGCTATTGACTTGGAATTATTACTACACTACCTTATTAGCAAATACCGAGCGTCCTACAGTTTTTGCTAACGAAATAACCAAACATATCAAATCACTTGAGTCTTGCACTAATTTGACGTGTCTCAATCGCTTGCTACCACGCATGACAGAATGGGCTCAGTTAAATCTTGATCGTTTGCCTGTTTATACTGACTCCGAAAGTGCTCGTCGAAGCCAGGAAGTTTTAGCTGGAGCTCCAGTGGTTCATCCTACATTGGCGTTACGTAATTTACCCACGGCACTATCCAATATGCAGGAGGTCTGTGATGGCAAAGAGATTGGTGAGCTAAGCTTCTATACGGTTAACTTTTCAGTAGAAGGACGTCCTTTGGTGCTCGCTACTTGCAAAGAAATCACAAATAGCTCAGCAGAAAGCCAAGGTATCTGGCTTTTAGAGCGCTTAGAGCCGACTAATGGCTCTTCTGCTCCGCTCAATGGTTCCAGTGCGAGTGGCTGGCGTGAGGTTTTGGCTGAAAAAGGTGATGGACGTTTATATATCTTTACCAATAGTCGCACTGTTTACCCAACGCTTTATAGCCGACGTTCGGTTGGTTCAGGTGAGCAGCTAGTGGTATATGATTATCGTATACCACTTCAGCGCTACACGCGCAATGTTGTCTTAAATATTGAGTATGATGCTTTGGGTCGTCCTCATGCTTTCATGCAATGATATTAGGTAGCTCCTAAGCGATTGTTAAGCCAAAATATCTTCCTTAATAGCGGGTGCTTTTAAATATCCTAGGAACTTCTATAAAAGCTTAAGTTACATAGAGATTTCCTATATAATAAACCGGTTTAACTAAGTTTTTATGTAAGAGATTTTATGGCGCACTCTAGTAGCATTTTTGCTTATCAAAATGGTGTTGAGCCGGCAATTCTCGCTTTAGCTGATGGTACCGTGTTTAGAGGCCGTTCAATCGGTGCCGCGGGTCATAGCACAGCAGAAATTGTATTCAACACTTCTATGGCTGGTTATCAAGAGATCATGACTGATCCCGGCTACACCCAACAAATTGTCACCCTGACATATCCCCATATTGGTAATAGCGGCATTAATTCAGAAGATATCGAGTCTGATAAAGTCCACGTGGCGGGTCTAGTGATTCGCAGTTGCCCTTTGCGTTATTCAAACTTCCGTGCAGAGCAATCCTTACCTGATTATCTAAAAGCTAATGGCATTGTTGCGATTAGTGATATAGACACGCGTAAATTAACGCGTATTTTGCGAGAGGGTGGTTCCCAGTCAGCATGTATCATGGTCGGTGATGATGAAGCTAAGGCTATTGAATTGGCTAAAGCACATAGCGGTCTTGAGGGGCAGGATTTGGTCAAACAGGTCAGTCGTAAGAGCAGCGAGGAGTGGCTTCAGACTTCATGGCAATTACAAGAGGGCTACGGTGAGCTTAGTGAGTCTTTGTATCATGTAGTTGCTTATGATTTTGGTGTTAAGTACAGCTTTTTGCGTTTGTTAGCCGACCGAAAGTGCCGGGTGACTGTCGTTCCTGCCGATACGCCAGTTGATGAGGTCTTAGCTCTTAACCCTGATGGTATCTTTTTGAGTAATGGTCCTGGAGACCCCGCAGCTTGTAGTTATGCTATTGAAAATACTAAGCAACTCTTAGAACAAGGTATTCCTCTTTTTGCACTGGGCCTAGGTTATCAAATCCTTGCCTTAGCTACGGGAGCTAAAACCTCCAAAATGAAGGTAGGCAACCACGGCGTTAATCACCCGGTTAAAGAGCTTGAGAGCGGTCGTGTACATATTACGGTACAAAATCATAGTTTTGCAGTTGATGCGGATAGCCTATCAGAGCATGTCAAAGTAAGCCACATTTCCTTATTTGATGGCAGCTTACAAGGTATTAAGTTAAGTGAGCGTCCAGCCTTTGGCTTTCAGGGTCACCCTGAGGCAACAACAGCCCCGAATGATGATGTGATCTTATTTGATCAATTTATTAATTTAATGGCAGAAAAGTAGAGAATTATGCCTAAGCGTACAGATTTAAAAAGCATTTTAATTATTGGTGCCGGTCCCATTATTATTGGCCAGGCTTGTGAGTTTGACTACTCTGGAGCTCAAGCGTGTAAAGCCCTTAAGGCTGAGGGTTATCGCACTATTTTAGTAAATAGTAATCCGGCTACCATTATGACTGATCCTGAAACGGCTGATGTCACTTATATTGAGCCAATCACATGGCAGGCTGTAGAGCGCATTATCGAGGTGGAAAAGCCGGATGCCCTATTGCCTACCATGGGTGGTCAGACAGCACTTAACTGTGCTTTAGACTTGGGACGTCATGGTGTTTTACAAAAGCATGGCGTGGAGTTGATTGGTGCTAATGAAGCAGCCATTGACAAAGCCGAAGATCGCATGAAGTTCAAAGACGCAATGACTAAAATTGGTCTTGATTCAGCGAAGTCTGGCATTGCTCACACGATGGAAGAGGCCTGGGAAGTACAGCGCAGTATTGCTGAAGAGGTTGGTACCTCTGGTTTCCCAGTGGTTATTCGTCCTAGCTTTACTTTAGGTGGTACAGGCGGTGGTATTGCATATAACCCCGAAGAGTTCGAGACGATTTGTCAGCGCGGTTTAGAGGCGTCGCCGACTAGCGAGTTACTAATCGAGGAGTCATTACTCGGTTGGAAAGAGTACGAGATGGAAGTGGTGCGCGATGCAGCAGATAATTGCATTATCGTTTGCTCTATCGAAAACTTGGATCCAATGGGTGTACATACTGGTGATTCAATAACCGTTGCTCCTGCGCAAACCTTGACTGCTAAAGAGTATCGCATTATGCGTGATGCATCAGTTGCAGTATTGCGCGAGATTGGTGTGGATACTGGTGGCTCTAATGTCCAGTTTGCAGTTAATCCAGCCAACGGCCGTATGATTGTGATCGAGATGAATCCGCGTGTATCACGCTCATCAGCTCTTGCTTCAAAGGCGACAGGTTTTCCTATTGCTAAGGTGGCCGCTCGATTAGCAGTGGGTTATACCTTGGATGAGTTGAAAAACGAGATTACTGATGGTCTGACACCAACTTCTTTCGAGCCGACGATTGATTACGTTGTAACCAAAATTCCACGTTTTGCCTTTGAAAAATTCCCACAAGCAAATGACCGTTTAACGACACAGATGAAGTCTGTGGGTGAGGTTATGGCGATTGGCCGTACCTTCAAGGAGTCGTTCCAGAAAGCTTTACGTGGTTTAGAAGTAGGTGTTGATGGCCTAAATCAGGTAACCATTGACCGAGAAAAATTGCAAGTTGAGTTGGCTGAACCAGGTCCTCAACGTATTTGGTATGTTGGTGATGCCTTTGCCAAGGGCTTTACACTAGAAGAAGTTCACCAATTAACTAAAATTGATCTTTGGTTCCTAGAGCAAATCAAAGAGATTGTCGATATTGAATTGTCGCTTGAAAAAGTGACCTTGGCTGCCATTGAACCGGCCACTATGCTTGAATTAAAGCGTAATGGTTTTTCTGATCGTCGCTTAGCTTATTTGCTAGATACGACAGAAGCAGAAATACGCAAAAATCGCCATCAAAACAATATTCGCCCAGTTTATAAGCGAGTAGATACGTGTTCAGGCGAATTCCCGACGAGCACAGCGTATTTGTACTCTACCTATGAGGAAGAGTGTGAAGCACGTCCAAGTGATAAGAAGAAAATTATTGTCTTAGGTGGCGGACCTAACCGTATTGGTCAGGGAATTGAGTTTGATTACTGCTGCGTACACGCTAGTTTTGCTTTGCGCGATGATGGTTATGAAACCATCATGATTAACTGTAACCCCGAAACGGTTTCTACTGACTATGATACTTCTGACCGTCTTTATTTTGAATCATTGACACTTGAAGATGTATTAGAGATTGTAGAGGTTGAAAAGCCTGTCGGTATGATTGTGCAGTATGGTGGGCAGACACCACTTAAGTTAGCACGTGATCTTGAGGCTAATGGTGTACCTATTATTGGCACTAGTCCTGAGTCAATTGATATCGCTGAGGATCGCGAACGTTTCCAGAAGCTCTTACAAAAACTAGGCCTACGTCAACCGCCTAACCGTACAGCTCGTACCGAAAGTGAAGCCTTGACTCAAGCAGCAGAAATTGGCTATCCACTAGTCGTCCGTCCTTCTTATGTTTTAGGTGGGCGTGCCATGGAGATTGTTCATGAGCAGAGCGATTTAGAGCGTTATATGCGTGAAGCCGTTAAGGTAAGTAATGACTCTCCAGTCTTGCTTGATCGTTTTTTAAACAATGCAATTGAAGTGGATGTGGATTGTATTGCCGATGGTGAGCAGGTCTTTATTGGTGGTGTGATGCAGCATATTGAGCAGGCTGGAGTGCATTCTGGCGACTCTGGTTGTAGCTTACCACCATACTCTTTAGATACTGAAACGGTTGAGGAAATCAAGCGTCAAACAAGTCTGATGGCTAAGGCCTTGGATGTTAAGGGTCTCATGAATGTGCAGTTTGCTATTCAAGAGGGTGAGGTGTTTGTATTAGAGGTTAATCCTCGTGCATCACGTACTGTACCTTTTGTTTCTAAAGCGACTGGTTTGCAATTGGCTAAAATCGCTGCTCGTACTATGGCTGGTCTGTCATTGGCAGAGCAGGGCGTTGAAAAAGAGGTAGTTCCACCTTTTTATAGCGTCAAGGAAGCAGTTTTCCCATTTGTAAAATTCCCGGGTGTTGATACGATTCTTGGGCCTGAGATGAAGTCTACCGGTGAGGTGATGGGTGTAGGTAAAACTTTCGGTGAGGCTTTCGTTAAATCACAAATTGGTGCAGGTGCTTCATTGCCAGAATCTGGTACCGTATTCTTAAGTGTTAGGGATCAGGATAAGGATAAGGCCTTGGAGATTGCAAAAGGACTACATGAGTTAGGCTTTAAGTTAAGAGCTACTCGTGGTACTGCCGCTAAAATTAGTGATGCAGGTATTCCAGTACAAGCCGTGAATAAAGTGACCGAAGGTCGTCCTCATATTGTTGATATGATCAAGAATGATGAGATCGATATGGTCATCAATACGGTAGAAGAACGTCGTAATGCAATTAACGACTCAAAGACTATTCGGACTAATGCTTTAGCTGGTAGTCTGACCTTCTTTACTACCATTGCCGGCGCTCATGCTGCAGTTCAAGGAATGCTTTATATGCGTGCTTCGAAGAGTATGAATGTTTACTCTTTACAAGAATTGCATAAAGAGATGCACTAGTCTTTTTATTCAGACTAAGCACTTTAAAAACTCGGTATTAATTTTTTTAATACCGAGTTTTTATTTTTATCACTAAATAATTTAAGGTTGTGGTTGGAGGTGTGCTTTATGCCCCCAATCAAGCAGTTGCCATTTGTCGCTATTAAAACGCACATGGTTGATGGTCGTATTGCGTTGTAAAACTTCGCGTTGAGCATCAAGAGCTAGTCCTTTGAATTGACGCCACATCATGTCAAGAGCGCCGCCGTGAGAGATAATAACGACCAGTTCGCCGGGGTATCTTTGGATGATGCCATTGAGCCCTCTATTAATACGCTGGGCAAAAGCACCTAAACTTTCTACTTCTAACTCTGCCGCAAAGTCTTTAGGGACTACATGTTGATGTTTATCTTGATGCCCTAAGGCTTCACGCCAATTTTTACCTTCTAGTTTGCCGTAATTGCGCTCTCGTAAATCAGGTTCGATTTGAATACTGAGAGCTAGCTCATCAGCTAGGGGTTCTGCAGTTTGTATGGCACGTTGCAAATCGCTAGTATAAATTTGTGAAGGTTTTAAGCCATACTCGCTATAAATTATCTGTAGGTACTCTTTTTGAAGGTAGTTGTTCAGTAATTGAGCCTGCTGTTTGCCAGTATCATTAAGTGCAATATCAGACCAACCCTGTAAACGTTGCAAAGCATTCCAATCCGTCTCACCATGACGAATAATTAATAAGTCAGTGCTACGCCTCGACATTTTTGCTCCTAAAGTGGATTTAAATTTGAGGCTTCATTCTAGCACTTCAAAGTGTTAATGAGTTGTCTCTCGCATGCTAAACTTATAGCGCAAAATAGCTTTACTCATCAATTATTGAATAAGACAACAAGGGGAATAGCATGACGGAAAAGGAACAACCGACTTCAGATGAGGCGGTAGGCTTTGGATATAGTGGCGAGGAGAGCGTCAGCGCTGCGGAAGTAGAAGAAACAGAGATTATCCAGCACCAAACACCAGATCCTGAGGTAGCGCCATGGTTTCCAGAATGGCGTGTGATTAATCGATTAGAGCCTGGTCAAATGATTGCTCCTGATGAGCGATTGCCAATGGGCCAATCGTTAATTTTGGGGGTGCAACATGTAGTGGCTATGTTTGGGGCGACTGTATTAGGGCCTCTTTTGATGGGCTTTGATGCGAATTTAGCTATTTTAATGTCGGGTATTGGTACCTTAATCTTTTTCTTCTTCGTTAAGGGACAGGTTCCTAGTTATTTGGGCTCAAGCTTTGCCTTTATTGGCGGAGTAGTTTCAGTTACTGCGTATAGCGGTTCTGGCCTTAATCCCAATATTGGTGTAGCTCTTGGGGCTATCATTGTATGTGGTCTGATTTATACTCTTATCGGTGTAGTGGTCTGGCATTTTAATGCCAAGGGTAATGCATCTGCCTGGATCGAAAAGTTTATGCCACCAGTAGTAACTGGTGCAATTGTTTCAGTGATTGGTTTAAATCTTGCACCAGTTGCTGCCAGTGGTGCCATGGCAAGTGGCTCAACCTATGATGCCTTGATGGCTATTGTTACTATGACTAGTGTTGGTCTAGTTGCAGTGTTCACTAGAGGGATGCTACAGAGGCTGCTAATCTTGATTGGCTTAATTCTGTCTTATATTACTTATTATGTTTTTAGTAACATCTTTGGTTTTGGTGTGCCGGTCGACCTTAGCGCTGTAGCAGCTGCTCCTTGGTTTGGTTTGCCAACTTTCTATAAACCGGAGTTCCAGTTTTCTGCGATTACAATTATTGCACCTGTAGCAATCATTTTAGTTGCCGAGAACTTGGGTCATATACGTGCTGTTAGTGCGATGACAGGGCGTGATCTGGATAAGTATTTAGGCCGTGCCTTTGTTGGTGACGGGGTAGCAACAATGGTTGCAGGTTCGGTCGGTGGTACCGGTGTAACGACCTATGGTGAAAATATCGGGGTGATGTCCGTTACCCGTATTTACTCAACTATTATTTTTGTGATAGCAGCAATTTTTGCGATTGTTTTGGGCTTTTCTCCAAAATTTGGAGCGCTGATTCATAGTGTTCCTGCTCCAGTACTTGGTGGTGTGTCGGTTGTTGTGTTTGGCTTGATTGCTGTAGCTGGCGCTAGAATATGGGTTACTAATCGGGTTGATTTTTCAGATAATCGCAATCTAATTGTCGCAGCAATTGCAGTTATTTTAGGTGCGGGAAATTTCACTATCGAATTGGGTATGTTCAAACTTGAGGGGATTGGAACGGCGACTTTTGGTGCTATTTTGCTTTATCAACTTTTGAGTATTGGTAGACAGCGTCAGTAGTAGATCTTTTTAGTCTCATCGTTATGAGTGAGAATACTTGATTTTTAAGTGTTTTTTTAGCATAATATAGTAATCAAAATCCCCGGCTCAGATGGTCGGGGTTTTATTTTTGGCGCCCTAAAAGACGAACTGTCAGGGCGCTCTTTTAATTGTAATTCATGATAGAGGTAGATCATGTCAGGTATTCCTTTAACTATGGCTGGCGCTAAGCGTCTTAACGAAGAATTAAATAATTTAAAGACGGTTGAGCGTCCTGCTGTGATTGATGCAATCGCAACTGCTCGTGCTCACGGAGATTTGTCTGAAAACGCTGAGTACGATGCGGCTCGCGAACGTCAGAGTTTTGTAGAGGGTCGTATTAAAGAGTTGGAAGCGGCATTGTCTGCGGCAAACGTTATTGACCCGACAGCTCTTGAAGCAGGTGATCGCATTGTGTTTGGTGCGACTGTGGGCTTGGAAGATCTTGAGTCAGGTGAGCAGCTGAAGTATCAAATTGTGGGTGATGTTGAGTCGGATATTCGTCTAAACTTGATATCAATATCAAGTCCAGTGGCACGTGCTTTAATTGGAAAGCATGAGGGTGATGTGATCAATGTTGTAGTACCCTCAGGTGAGCGAGAGTTTGAAATTTTATCGGTAGAGTATTTCTAACTTTCTTTAAAGTATAAGCACTTTAAGCAAAACACCCCCTCACTTCATCACTGAAATGAGGGGGTGTTTTATATAACAAGCACTATTTGTTGACTCAACAGCAACGACTTATAAGATATAAATACTCTCTAGTCAGTTTTTCGACGGCCAGCTCTTAAGCTTAAGGCACTAGTTGGGCGACGGCGAGTGGTTGTTTTGCTTGCTTTAGCTGAGCTGCGACCGAAGAAAGCGTTGGCGATATCTCGATTGGATTCCGGACGCTTAGCTTTGGCAGGTTTAAATGGGCGGCTTAGTTTTTTACCCTCTGCAGCGAGTCGTTTAGGTGTATAAACTTCACCCGCTTTGCGATGACTACGTTGGTTTTCAGGAGCAAATTCATCATAGGGCTCAGTCTCTATGACGGATTTGCCGGGACGGTATAAAATTAAGGTCTTACCAAGATGGTGGATATTGGCACAAGATAGCTCATCACATATTTTATCGAGCATATCAATGCGCTCCTGGCGAATATCGGAAGCAACTTTCACTTTGATCAGACTGTGAGCATTTAGGTTGCGATCGATTTCTTTTAAGACGGCATCACTTAGGCCGTTATCACCAATTTGTACAACTGGTTTTAGGGCATGAGCCGCAGAACGTAGCGCACTACGTTCCTTAGAAGCTAATTCAAGTATAGACATAGGAATTATTGAGGAATTATTGGCAATGGCCAAAAAGAAATTTTCCAAAAACTGGATACATCAACATATTAATGATCCATACGTAAAGCTTGCTCAGCAACAAGGCTATAGAGCAAGGGCTGCATATAAGCTTATCGAGATTTTAGATACCGAAAAGTTAATGCGTCAAGGGGATATTATAGTAGACTTAGGCGCTGCACCTGGCAGTTGGTCTCAGGTTGCGCGAGAAAGATTGCTAAACAAGGCAGGGCAGTTGGATGGAAGGGTGATTGCACTTGACCTTTTACCGATGGAGCCCATTGCTGACGTGGAGTTTTTTCAGGGTGATTTCCGTGAGGATGAGGTCTTACATGAATTAGAGGAAAGGCTAGGGGGGCAACAAGTAGATGTGGTCATTTCAGATATGGCACCTAATCTTTCTGGCGTAGGTCCTGCTGATGCCGCTAGAATCCAGCATGTCTGTGAGCTAGTGCTAGAATTTGCCTTAGGACATTTAAAACCAGAGGGAGCAGTCGTGGTTAAAGCCTTTCATGGTAGCGGATTTTCTCAAATTGTCGAGATGTTTAAGCAGCACTTTAAGCGAGTAGTCGAACGCAAGCCAAAGGCCTCGCGCGATCGCTCGGCTGAAACTTTTTTAGTTGCTAAAGGTCTAAAAAAGTAGACTAACTATTATTTATATATTTTTATTACCAGAATTCTTGAGTTATAGTTTTTTGTCCCCACTATACTAAGTTAGAATAAGACATAAACAATTATCAATGGAAATTAAGCTGAAATCTTACATTTAGCTGTATTTCGTTGGCTTAGTGTTTTATTATTATAAGATTCAGTTTTTTTTGGAGTACCATGCCTTGAATAATTCCTTTTCGAAATTTGCCATCTGGGCGGTAATTGCGATGGTTCTATTTACGGTGTTTAGGCAGCTAGATGCACCATCGGTGACTACTGATACCGTAAGTTACTCGCAATTCTTGGAAGATGCAAAGCAGGGTAAGTTGTCTAGAGTTGAAATCCAGGGAGATACGCTCACGGCTACCCCGGCAAATGGTCGTAGCTATACTTTGACTGCGCCACGCGATCTCTGGATGGTCAGTGATCTGATTCGTGACGGTGTGGAGGTTACAGCGCGTCCGCCTGAGCAGCCTTCTTTCTTTTTAAGTGCTTTACTCTCTTGGTTCCCGATGCTCTTGCTTATTGGCGTCTGGATATTTTTTATGCGTCAGATGCAGGGTGGCGGCAAGGGTGGAGCTTTCAGCTTCGGTAAGTCTCGTGCACGCATGCTCGATCAAAATACTAATCGCGTTACTTTTGCCGATGTCGCTGGTTGTGATGAGGCCAAAGAAGAAGTTGGCGAGATTGTCGAGTTTTTACAAGACCCATCCCGCTTTCAGCGCTTAGGCGGTCGTATCCCGCGTGGTGTCTTGATGGTTGGTTCACCTGGTACTGGTAAGACATTACTGGCTAAAGCAATTGCTGGTGAAGCGAAAGTACCATTTTTTTCAATTTCTGGTTCTGACTTCGTAGAGATGTTTGTCGGCGTAGGTGCTTCACGCGTCCGTGACATGTTCGAAACAGCTAAAAAGCAGGCGCCGTGCATTATCTTTATTGATGAGATTGATGCCGTAGGACGTCAGCGTGGTGCAGGTGTTGGTGGTGGTAACGACGAACGTGAGCAGACACTTAACCAGTTGTTGGTTGAGATGGATGGTTTTGAGTCCGGTCAAAGTGTGATTGTGATTGCCGCAACTAACCGCCCTGATGTCTTGGACCCAGCTTTATTGCGTCCTGGTCGTTTTGACCGTCAGGTGGTTGTTTCCTTACCTGATGTGCGGGGTCGTGAACAGATCCTTAAGGTTCATATGCGTAAAGTTCATATGGCACCTAATGTCGATGCGTCCATTATTGCACGCGGTACCCCGGGTTTTTCGGGAGCAGATTTAGCCAACCTCGTTAATGAGGCAGCTCTATTTGCCGCTCGTCGCAATGGGCGTATGGTCGATATGGTCGACTTTGAGCAAGCTAAAGATAAAATCATCATGGGTGCTGAGCGTCGTTCTATTGTGATGCCTGAGGAAGAGCGTTTAAATACGGCTTATCATGAGTCGGGTCACGCTATCGTTGCTAGACTGCTACCTAAGACTGACCCAGTTCACAAGGTCACAATTATTCCTCGTGGTCGCGCTTTAGGGGTGACTATGCAGTTACCTGAAGGTGACCGCTATAGTATGGATAAGGAGCGGTTGCTCAATATGATCGCTGTCTTGTTTGGTGGTCGTATTGCTGAGGAAGTCTTTATGAATCAGATGACGACTGGTGCTTCTAATGACTTTGAGCGAGCAACGCAGATTGCTCGTGATATTGTCACGCGCTACGGTATGACTGATTCTTTAGGGCCGATGGTCTATGCGGAAAATGACACTGATCCTTTTTTAGGACGTCAGATGACTCGTTCTTCACAAATGTCTGAAGCTACTATGCAAAAGGTAGATGCTGAAATCAGAACGATTATTGATGAGCAATACACAGTTGCCCGTCAGCTGATTGAAGACAATAAAGACAAGATGCATGCGATGGCTAAGGCGTTGATGGAGTGGGAAACGATTGATGCTGACCAGATTGAGGATATCATGCAGGGTCGCCCGCCACGTCCTCCTAAGATTCCTGATCAGCCTTATGATTCTCAGCCACCAAGTGCAGGTAATGCACCAGTAGCAGAGGAGACCAAGACAGATGAACAGCCTAAAGCAGAAGATAGTGATAGTAGCGGTAACTCTAAGGGCAAAGATGGTGATAAGCCAGTAGAAGCGGTTTAAACTTTATAGCCCATAAGGCACTGTGATATGATTTCGCAGTGCCTTTTTTGTTTCTACTCAAAAAATTAATAATTTTATGAACTCAGATTTTATATGTGGGCGTTTTGCCCTTGACCTATCGAGCCCATTGGTAATGGGTATTGTTAATGTCACACCAGATTCTTTTTCAGATGGCGGGGCTCAATCTGAACAATTAGACTTGGCGATAGAGCGCGGTCTGCAGATGGTGGAAGCCGGAGCACAGATTTTAGATATTGGCGGTGAGTCGACTCGTCCTGGTAGTGATGCTGTTTCTGTTGAAGAAGAGTTGCGTCGCATTATCCCTGTTATTGAAGGTTTGCATGGGGCAGGTGTGCCTTTGTCTATTGATACTTTTAAGCCTGAAGTGATGCAAGCTGCGTTAGATGCTGGCGCTGATATGATTAATGATATCTATGCACTGCGTCAACCTGGTGCTCTCGAGGTCGTAGCTAAACACCCTAATTGTGGTATTTGTATTATGCATATGGAGGGAGAACCTAAAACTATGCAGCAATCACCACCGGATTATGGGGGTGAGATCACATTGGCAGTTAAGCAGTTTCTCCAGGAGAGAATTGATACTTTGTTAAAATACGATATTGATTCGAGTAGGGTAATGCTTGACCCTGGTTTTGGTTTTGGCAAAACAGTCGCACAAAATTACCAGTTATTAAATGAACTGGCTGAGTTAAAGAGTTTAGAGCTACCCTTGCTTATAGGTTTATCGCGTAAATCCATGATTGGAGCAGTTGTCGCTAAGGAACCTAAAGAGCGAGTAATTGGTAGTGTTGTTGCAGCCATGGCCGCAGCCGATCGAGGTGCTGTGGTTCTTAGGGTGCATGATGTGGTCGAAACAGCAGATGCATTAGCTGTTTGGCGTGCAATTCATCATGAGGAGTAATAAAGATGGCACGTAAGTATTTTGGCACAGATGGTGTGCGTGGTCGTGTTGGTGGGGCGGTGATTAATGCCGAATTTGCTTTAAAGCTTGCGTACGCTGCTGGTCGTGTTTTAGCTCATCAAGCACCTGAGGGCGTTGAGCGTCCTACAGTTTTGATTGGTAAGGACACGCGAGTGTCAGGTTATATGCTTGAGTCAGCGATGCAAGCAGGTTTTGCCGCAGCCGGTGTTGATGTGTTGTTGGCTGGTCCTATCCCAACGCCTGCTGTTGCTTATTTGACTCGGACCTTGAGGCTTAATGCAGGCGTAGTTATCAGTGCTTCGCATAATCCTTATCACGATAATGGCATCAAGTTTTTCTCTGAAAATGGTCTCAAGTTACCCGATGAGACGGAAGAAAAGATTGAAGCATTAATTGATCAGGATATTCACTATGAGGAATCTGAATCTATCGGTCGTGCGCGTCGCTTAAATGACGCAGCAGGGCGTTATATTGAGTTTTGTAAAAGTAGCTTTCCTAATGATTTGAATCTTAGAGGCTTGAAGATAGTGGTTGATGCTGCTCATGGGGCTGCGTACCATGTCGCTCCTCATGTCTTTAAAGAGTTAGGTGCCACAGTAGTAGCAGTTGGTTGTAGTCCTGATGGTTTTAATATTAATCGGAATGTTGGTGCTTTATTTCCTGAGCAGCTTGTTGCGGCAGTGAACGCGCAGCGTGCTGATTATGGAATTGCCCTTGATGGTGATGCAGACCGTTTGCAGATGGTTGATGCTAAAGGCAATATTTATAATGGTGATGAGTTGTTATATGCCATTGTGCTTGAGCGTATGGAGCGCATGGAGGTCAAGGGGGTAGGTGGTACCTTGATGACTAATTTTGGTCTCGAGAAGCGTCTTAAGGAGTTGGGTATTCCTCTCGAGCGTGCCAAGGTTGGCGACCGCTATGTTTTGGAAAGCTTACATAAAAATGGCTGGAATTTTGGTGGCGAAAGCTCTGGTCATTTATTGTGTCTAGATTGCCACACAACAGGTGATGGAATTATAGCCGCTTTGCAAGTATTGACTGCCGTTGTACGTAGTGGCAAGCCGTTGGGTGAGTTAACCCAGGAATTAAAGATGTATCCTCAGATGATGATTAATGCACCACTCAAACCAGGTCTTGATTGGCAAAATCATGCCGAACTTAGTCGGGTTAGAGCAGAGGTTGAGGCAGAGCTTGGTGATCGTGGTCGGGTTTTGATTCGAGCATCAGGTACTGAACCGATTTTACGTTTAATGGTAGAAGCTGAAACGTTGGAATTAGCAAAAGAGGGTGTGCAGCGCTTAGCCGACGTCAATCTTGAGGCCTAAGCAAGAGCGTATAAATAGCGAACTGCTGATCTGCTTTTATTTTCTTCAGCTGTGGTTTAAAGCACGACTTTTTTGTACCTAGCTCGACAATAATTAAAGTGAAAGAAATCTGTAAAATGACTTTTGTATAATCTATAGCGGCATTTGATTCCTAAGAATTGTGTCATCTTGTAAAATGTATATATATAGTCACAAAACTTTCAGTGATTTGTTGAACTCGTTGAGGAAAATTAATTTATGCAAGAGCTGATTGAAATTCCAAAGGACCTAAGCAGTCTTGATGGTCCTAGTTTGGTATTAGGCATAGCCACTACTCAAGAAGAGGTGGAGGCGGTTCAGCGGCTTCGTTATGATGTTTACACCACAGAGATGGGTGTGCATTTTCCGGATGCGATTGATGGTCGTGATGTTGATCATTTTGATCAGTTTTGTCAGCATCTGGTGGTTATGGATACCAAAGAAGATCTAGTCGTTGGTACTTATCGCATCTTGACGCCTGAAAATGCAGTTAAAGCAGGGGGCTTTTACTCTGAATCTGAGTTTGAGTTGACTCAGATGGAGCATTTGCGAGCTGAGTTGAGCGAATGTGGTCGTTCTTGTACACACCCAGACTACCGTGATGGCGCTGTCATCATGTTGTTGTGGAGCGGCCTAGCACAATTTTTACGTTATCATAATTTACGTTATTTATTTGGCTGCGCTAGTGTCAGTTTGTTAGATGAGGGGGTTCAGGCTTCTCGTGTCTGGCAACTAGCTAAGCAGCAAATGCAAGAGTATGCTGACCAACCTCGTGTTACTCCACATGAGCCTTACCCTATTGATTTATTAGAAGCAAAAGTTAGCGGTGATTCTGAGCGAGTGCGTCAGTCTCGCATGCCGGCTTTGATTAAAGGCTACTTGAAAATCGGTGCTCGGATTTGTGGTGAGCCGGCATGGGACAAGGATTTTAACGCTGTGGACTATCCTGTGATTGTGGATATTGAAAATATGGATCGTCGTTATCGACGCCATTTTGGTTTTGATTAATTAGGTTAATCGTAAACTTAAAACCACAACCTTCCCAGTCCTGCTTTTCGTTATTTAGGCTAAACTCTGTTAGTGGGTGGTTTGCTAGCCAGCGCTCACCGATATTTAAGTAAATATGCTTGTCTTTGATTTCTAGCGCTAAGTTTTCCATGTGTACGGCTTGGCGGTTGCGTAAAAACATCAAGGCTAAGCGCATGCAGAGGATAGCCTGCCACTCTTCATCAGGTAGTGATGCAAGGTCGTTTTTGTTTAACTTGCCTTGGGACTCTAAATTTAAGTTAGCCAAAATACTTTGCTCGTCTTTGGAAAAGCCGGGCATGTCAGCATGTTGTAATACATAGGCTGAATGTCGATGATAAGAGGACTGGGAGATGCTTAAGCCGACTTCATGTAAATCGCAGGCCCACTTTAGTAGCAATCTTAAGTCATGAGGCCATTCCTCTTGTTCAGTTTTGCTGAGCGTTAGTGCTGAATCATACAATGCGGTAGCTAGTTGACAGACACGTAGTGCCTG
>JAAYRZ010000152.1 GCA_012518515.1 Alcaligenaceae bacterium | reverse complement strand
TTCCAGACAACTGACATTCAGAGCGCTATTGATTCTTCGGCTCCAGTTTTAGCTTCTGCTGAGCAGGAAGCCAATTTTGAAGCCACAGCGGAATCTAGCCCGGTATTAGCCGCGAGAAGTGTTGCTCCAACACCAACTCAGAGTTTTAGTCATGCGCCCGCGCTAGCGGTTAGTTCTGCGGCACCGACAGTTAATTCAAGAGTATCTACCGAGGAGCGTCGCCGTACGTATCCTGAGTATCTCCGTTCACATAGTGATATGTCAGCACATACACCTTTTATGCAGGTTAATTATCAGGGTCAGGGTGTTGGTCAATGATCGGGCTGTTGCATAAGTCGATTGTAAGGCTCAGTGCTGTTCTTCTAGCTTTAGGCGCTTTAGCGCAGCCGGCTTATACACAGTTCGAAGCGGAGCCCACTAACGCTGAGCAGACGCAATCTGTGCAGGAGGTTGAAGAGCTAAGTCTTGAGCAGTTACTGACACAGATTCAATTAGCATCGGCACGCGTGAATTATCAGGGTACCTTTGTCTCACATTGGGCCAACGAGCATTTAATTACTTCACGCATAACCAATATTTTCAATAATGAGCACTTATCCCGTCGGGTAGAATCACTCGACGATAATCCGATAGAGGTACTGCGTACTGACGATCAGCAAATTCAGCTATTTCCTGATAAGCAGATGGTATTTAGCACGCCCGTTAGAGAGCATGAGTTCCCGGGCCTGTTGCTCACTCAGCCTATTGATATTGCGACCTATTATGCTGCGCATGAGTTAAGTAAACCAGCGCGTGTTGCAGGCATTGAGTGTAAAAAAATTGTTTTAGAACCTCGTGACACAAATCGCTATGGTTTTAGACTTTGTGTGGAACCTATTAAGCGTTTACTGTTGCAAATTGAAACTCTTAATCCTAAGCAACAAATAGTTAGTCAGACCACATTTACTCACTTGCTTTTTGATGAACAGATTGATGCTGAAGCCATACATACCAAGCATGACTACGTCAATTGGGATCATTTTAAGGCACGCTCTGATGAGGTTGATCTTGAGGCCGAAGGATGGCATTTTTCATTACCTGATGGTTTTCAAAAGGTCACAAGTTTTAAGTTAGTGATGGGAACCAATAAAGAGGTTCGACAACTAACATTATCAGACGGTCTATCTTCCTTCTCAGTCTTTATCCAAGAATTGGATCAGCAAGATAAGGAGACGTATGGTCATTCTGATCAGGTAGAAGGACCAGTCAATATATACAGCAGACGCTTAGGCTCTTATTGGCTAACCGCACTTGGGGCGATGCCATTAGCTACGCTTGAGGCGGTAGCGGAGTCTGCTCAGCACATCACAATTGAAAATTAGGTGGTTTGTCGCCATCGCTTCATATCCCATTAGTATCTAAGGACATTTAGTATGTTAATGAAAAAAACTTTCATCTCCACATTAGTAGCTCTGAGCTTGTTAGCTTCGGGCGCCATGGCTCAGGACAATAAATTATTACCTTCGCCAGTAGTAAAGCAGGATTCTAACTCCTCTAATCAAGCACCTGTTGTTACTGCGAACCCACAGGGCAATGCCTTGGTAGCACTACCTGATTTTACGCAGATTGTGGCTAAAACAGAGACAGGTGTGGTTAACATTCGCACTATGGAAACTGTACGTACCCATGGCTATAGCGGCGGTAATTTTGGTATGGATCGAGATATGGAAGATCTGTTCCGTTTCTTCTTTGGTCCTGACTTTGGTTTTCCAGGGCAGCGCAACGACCGTCGTGGCGTACAGCCTGATGAGCGTGCTGAGCGCGAAGTTCCACGTAATGTAGGCTCTGGCTTTATTGTCTCTGAAGATGGCTATATCATCACTAATAATCACGTCATTGATCGTGCTTCCAAGATCATTGTTACTTTAAATGACGGTAAGGAGTTAGTCGGTGAGGTGGTAGGTACTGATGAACGTACGGATTTGGCTTTAATTAAAGTTGAAGCGACTGATTTGAAACCTTTGGAAATTGGCGTGTCTGACGATTTGCAAAAGGGTCAATGGGTATTGGCTATCGGGTCACCCTTTGGTCTAGACTCTACTGTGACAGCCGGTATTGTTAGTGCAATTAACCGTGATACTGGCGACTATTTGCCCTTTATTCAGACTGACGTAGCAGTTAACCCAGGTAACTCCGGTGGTCCTTTAATTGACTTATCTGGTAAGGTTGTTGGTGTTAACTCACAAATTATTTCGCGTTCTGGCGGCTTTATGGGAATTTCTTTATCTATTCCTATTAACGAAGCGATGAAAGTGGTTGAGCAGCTCAAAGAAACTGGCCGCGTGGTGCGTGGTCGGATTGGTGTGACTATCTCTGAAGTTCAAGAGGACGTGGCAGAAGCCTTAGGTTTAGAGGGCGCTGAGGGTGCTTTAGTGAGTAATGTCGAGCCAGGTAGTCCAGCACAAAAAGCAGGCATCCGTGCCGGTGACGTAATTATTAAGTTCGACGGCCAGGATATCAACAAGTGGTCTGATTTACCTCGTATGGTAGGTCAAACTCGTCCTAGTACAGAATCGACAATTGAGGTATGGCGTCGTGGTAAAGCAGTGAAGCTAGATATCATCGTTGAGGGAGTAAATGGCGAGGAAGCCGTAGCTACCCGAAACCCTGATGGTAATTCAACAGACGATCAGGCAGCCGATGCAGACCGCTTAGGTTTAGTCGTTACTAATCCATCTGCTAGTCAAAAAGAAGAGCTGGGTATTGAGGGTGGTGTTGTGATTACTGATGCCCAGGGTGTTGCTATTGAGTCTGGCCTGATGGTGGATGATGTGATCCTAGCGGTTAACGATCAGGACATTAAGGATGTAGCGCATTATCAGTCATTGATAAAAGATCTTCCCGAAAATAAAAATGCTGCTCTCTTAGTGCGACGTGATGATTTAACCCAGTGGGTCGCAGTTCAACCTGAAAAATAAAGTACAATACACTGTTATTGAACGCAAAAAAGGCGCGATATAAGCGCCTTTTTTTTATCTATTGTCTTATTTTTGGAATTCATGCAGCATATTCGCAATTTTTCTATTATTGCCCATATTGACCATGGTAAATCTACCTTGGCCGATCGCTTAATTCAGCGTTGTGGTGGCTTATCTGATCGCGAGATGTCGACTCAGGTACTAGACTCCATGGACATTGAGCGTGAGCGTGGCATTACCATTAAGGCACAAACTGCCGCTCTGGAGTACAAGGCTAAGGATGGCCAGATTTATAATTTAAATCTGATTGATACTCCGGGACACGTGGACTTCTCTTATGAAGTGAGCCGTTCTTTATCTGCCTGCGAGGGCGCGTTATTAGTTGTTGATGCATCTCAGGGCGTCGAGGCACAGACCGTCGCTACTTGTTATACCGCTATTGAGTTGGACGTTGAGGTCTTGCCGGTTCTTAACAAGATGGATTTAAACTCAGCAGATCCCGAAGCAGCTAAAGCAGAAATCGAAGAGGTTATCGGTATTGATGCCTCTGAAGCCATCCCCGCCAGTGCTAAATCCGGCATGGGAATTGATGACATTCTTGAAGCGATTGTGGCTAAGGTTGAGCCGCCTGAGGGCGATCCTGAGGCACCGTTACAAGCCTTAATTATTGACTCATGGTTTGATAACTATGTCGGTGTAGTCATGTTAGTGCGTATTGTTAATGGCGTTCTTAAACCTAAAGACCGTATGCGTTTCATGTCAACTAACCAAAATCATCTTTGCGAGCAGGTGGGTGTTTTTACACCTAAAGCAGTGCAACGCAAGCACTTAAGTGCGGGTGAGGTAGGTTTTATCATTTCTGGCATCAAGGAGTTGGAACACGCTAAGGTCGGTGATACGATTACGGTGGCTGGCAAGGAAGCACCTGAACCTTTACCGGGCTTCAAAGAGGTCAAACCACAGGTTTTTGCTGGTCTTTATCCCGTTGAAAGTAGTGAGTATGATCAGTTACGTGATTCCCTCGAAAAGCTCAAACTTAATGACGCCTCATTGATGTTTGAACCTGAGGTTTCAGAGGCACTTGGCTTTGGTTTCCGATGCGGTTTCTTGGGGCTTTTGCATATGGAAATTGTGCAGGAGCGCTTAGAGCGTGAATTTGACATGGATATCATTACCACCGCGCCTTCGGTGGTGTATGAGGTTGAGCTTAATGACGGCTCCGTCATCATGGTTGAGACACCTTCTCGGATGCCGAGTGTGGGCGAAATTGCCGATATTCGTGAGCCTATTGTTGAGGTGAGTCTGCTGCTGCCGCAGGATTATGTGGGTCCAGTGATGACTCTATGTAATCAAAAACGCGGCATTCAAAAGAATATGATTTATCACGGCCGCCAGGTTAACTTGGTGTACGAGATGCCTTTAGCCGAGATTGTTCTGGACTTCTTTGACCGTTTGAAGTCAGTATCTCGTGGTTATGCCTCGATGGATTACGAGTTTATAGAGTACCGTAGTTCTGACGTAGTACGTGTTGACCTACTGATTAATGGCGATCGTGTTGATGCATTGTCTATGATTGTGCATCGTCAGCATGCGCGCCATCGTGGTCGTGAGGTCGTTTCTAAAATGCGTGGTCTGATTCCTCGACAGATGTATGACGTAGCCATTCAGTGTGCTATTGGGGCTGAGGTGATTGCACGTGAAAACGTCAAGGCCTTACGTAAAAACGTACTTGCCAAGTGTTATGGTGGTGATATTTCACGTAAGAAGAAGTTGTTAGAAAAGCAAAAAGAAGGTAAGAAACGCATGAAGCAGGTTGGTAGTGTGGAGATTCCACAGGAGGCTTTCTTAGCTATCTTACAAGTTGAAGACTAATGAGCGGAGCTATTAAGTAATCATGGATTATGCCCTAATTTTATTACTCTTACTGATCGTTGCGATGGTCGTAAAGATTGTCGACCGCTTACTGTTAAAACCTAAAAGAGTGGCCGAATACGGTGAGGCGGAGGCTAAGCATAGGGGTTGGTTTATCGACCTGGTGCATAGCTTCTTCCCGGTTATTTTAGCGGTATTTGTACTGCGTAGCTTTATCGTTGAGCCGTTTCGTATTCCATCGGGATCAATGCTACCTACGCTGGAAGCTAAGGACATGATCTTGGCTAATAAGTTTTCTTATGGTGTGGTTTTTCCAGTCATTAATAAGAAAATTATCCCAGTAGGTAGTCCTGAGCGTGGTGATGTAGCGGTTTTCCGCTATCCGCCGCAGCCGGAAGTTGATTATATTAAACGTATTGTGGCTTTGCCGGGGGATACCCTAGTCTATGACAATATACAAAAGACTCTCTCAGTTAATGGTCAGACCTATGGTCAAATGGATCTAGGGCCTTATATTAATCCTGAGCAGCAAGGTGGTGCTCCTCAACAATATGCAGAAATTGCCGAATCAAAATCATATAATATTTTAAAACTACCATATCAAAATACTGCCCGACCACAAATCCGTTATCCATTCTTGGACCATTGTGAGTACACTGCAGAGCAGTTAAGATGCACTGTTCCAGAAGCACATTATTTTGCTTTGGGTGATAATCGGGATAATAGTGTCGATAGCCGCTTCTGGGGATTTGTGCCAGAGGAAAATATTGTCGGTAAGGCATTCTTTATCTGGATGAACTTGGGCTTTAATTTTGATCGTATTGGCTCCATTAAATAAATAGGCCTATGAACTTAAGACAATTACAAGAAAAGCTAAATTATCAGTTTAATAACGAAGCACTATTGACGCGATCGTTGACGCATCGCAGTCATGGGCAGTCTAATAATGAGCGCTTAGAGTTTCTAGGCGACTCGATTCTCAACTTCACCATTGCTTCACTGTTGTTTGATCGTCTTAAGCAAGAGGATGAGGGGGACTTGTCCCGTATCAGGGCGAGTTTGGTTAATCAGCAAACCTTGGCTGATTTAGCTAAGGTTCTAGGCTTGTCAGAGGTTTTGCGACTAGGTGAGGGTGAGCTCAAGAGTGGTGGCTTCAGACGCCCTTCAATATTGGCAGATGCCTTAGAAGCGATTTTTGGAGCAATTTATCTGGATTCAGATATTCATGCGGCACAAGCTGTGATTGCCCGACTCTATAAACCTCTTATTGAAAACGTTAATTTTAAAACGGCCGGTAAAGACAGTAAAACCTTATTACAGGAATTACTCCAAGCTAAGCGTCTGGCCTTACCTAAGTATGTCGTTGTCGAGACACGTGGTGCCGCCCATGATCAAGAGTTTTTGGTGGAGTGTCGAATCGAGGACTTAGGTCTTGTGACTGAGTCAGTAGGCCCGAGTCGTCGCCAAGCAGAACAAAGCGCAGCTGCCTTGGCTTTGGAACAGGTTGAACCGATTCTATCTCAAGCTAATTTTAATAAAGAAAAGTACAAAGAGCGTCAGGCCTTGCAACTAAGTTTACCGGTTGCGATAGAGCAGGAGCAGTCAAATGACAGAAACTAAGCAGCAACGATGTGGTTTTGTAGCCATCGTAGGTCGCCCTAATGTCGGTAAATCAACACTGACTAATGCCTTAATTGGCGCCAAGATTTCTATAGTTTCCCGTAAGTCACAAACAACACGTCACCGCATTCACGGCGTATTAACACGGGATAGTGATCAGTTTGTTTTTATTGATACACCGGGGTTTCAGACGCGTCACGGTGGTGCGATGAACCGCATGATGAACCGTGTGGTGACTCAGTCTTTATCTGAGGTTGATGTGGTGTTGCACGT
>JAAYRZ010000151.1 GCA_012518515.1 Alcaligenaceae bacterium | reverse complement strand
CTTGACAACTGTTTGTCTATAAGAACAAGCTTAAGACAACTTACCGTGACACTGCTTGTATTTCTTACCACTACCGCAAGGGCAAGGATCATTACGACCCACATGACGCATCATGTTTTTAACCGTAATGCCACCGGCAGAGACATCACCCTCTTCGCTAACCTCAACACCAGAAGCTGCTTTACCACTTAAAGCCTCATCATGGTCTGCATGATGGTACTGTACATTTTGTACATTAGATTGCTGTTGCTGAGCTTGAGCCTCACTAATCTGCTCTGGCGCTTGGATTTGAACTGTCATCAAGATCTTAACGGCTTCATCACGGATACGATCCAACATATGTGAGAATAAGGTGAATGCTTCTTTCTTGTATTCTTGCTTAGGATCTTTTTGTGCATAACCACGCAAATGAATCCCTTGACGTAAATGGTCTAAAGCGGATAAATGCTCACGCCAGCTAGTATCCATACGATCTAAGAGAACGGAGCGCTCAAACTGAGCCCAAGACTCCTCACCCACTGCATCAATTTTCGCTTGATTTAACTTTTCAGCTTCCTCAAGAACACGCTCTAAGATACCCTCGTCATCAAGGTTAGTGTCTTCCTCAAGCCACTTGGAAACTGCTGCTGGCAATTGCCACTCAGCATTTAAAACCTGCTCAAGAGCTGGAATATCCCACTGTTCCTCCATGGACTCTTCGGGAACATACTGACGCACTAACTCAGTTAAAGCATCCTGACGTAGCGTAGTCAACATGCCAGCCAGTGACTCAGATTCTAAGACTTCATTACGCTGACCATAGATCACCTTACGCTGCTCATTGGCCACATCATCAAATTCAAGAAGCTGCTTACGAATATCAAAGTTACGGCTCTCGACCTTGCGTTGCGCAGATTCAATGGAACGGTTAACCATCTTCGCTTCGATCGGCTCACCATCAACACCCAAACGGTCCATGATGGCACGTACACGATCACCTGCAAAAATACGCATCAACGGATCATCTAAACCCAAGTAGAATCGCGATGAACCAGGGTCACCTTGGCGACCAGCACGACCACGCAACTGGTTATCGATACGACGAGATTCATGGCGCTCTGTACCAATAATACGTAGACCACCTGCGTCTTTAACCTCTTGGTTTACAGGCTTCCACGCATCACGAATTTCCTGAATACGAGCAGCTTTCTGATCGGCATCAAGTGAGTCATCAGCCATCACCATATTGATATTTTTCTCGATACTGCCACCAAGAACAATATCCGTACCACGACCGGCCATGTTAGTAGCAATCGTGATCGCGCCAGGCTTACCGGCTTCTGCAACAATTTCCGCTTCACGGGCGTGTTGCTTAGCGTTTAGTACATGATGAGGGAGCCCCTCTTTTTTGAGCATCTCTGATAGTAACTCAGAGTTTTCGATACTGGTCGTACCGACTAGGACCGGCTGCTTGCGTTCATAGCAATCACGCACATCCTTAATAATGGCGGCAAATTTTTGCTCATCATTTTTAAAGATTTGATCGTTTTGATCCTCACGAACCATTGGCAAATTAGTCGGGATAATAACTGTCTCAAGACCGTAAATCTGCTGAAACTCATAAGCTTCTGTATCAGCCGTACCGGTCATGCCACCTAGCTTATCGTACATCCGGAAATAGTTCTGAAAAGTAATGGATGCCAAGGTCTGGTTTTCGTTTTGAATCTCGACTTTTTCCTTAGCCTCAACTGCCTGATGCAAACCATCAGACCAACGACGTCCCTGCATAAAACGACCAGTAAACTCGTCAACAATCACCACCTCACCATCTTGGATCACATAATGCTGATCACGGTTGAAGAGATTATGTGCTCTCAATGCAACCATCAAATGATGTACTAAGCTGATATTACGAGGATCATAAAGAGACTGCCCCTCAGGCAAAACCTTTAAGTCACGTAAAATACCTTCAGCTTTCTCATGCCCCGCTTCAGATAAGTGAATTTGCTGTGCCTTCTCATCGACCCAAAAGTCACCCTCAGGCTCAGGCTCATCAGGACGTGGCTCATGCTCCATACGCTGCATCATAGCAGGTACAACATCCATTTTCTGATAGAGCTCGGTATTATCCTCGGCCTGACCAGAAATGATTAATGGGGTACGGGCCTCGTCAATCAAGATGGAGTCAACCTCATCCACAATCGCATAATATAACTTACGTTGACGACGATCAGAAACGCGAAACTCCATGTTATCGCGTAAATAATCGAAACCGAATTCGTTATTAGTACCGTAAGTAACATCTGCCTGATAAGCAGCGATCTTGTCCGGATTACTTTGGTTAGAGGCTACGACACCAACAGTCAACCCTAAGAAACTAAATAAACGACCGTTATTATGAGCGTCTCGTGCAGCCAAATACTCGTTCACCGTAATAACATGCACGCCCTTACCAGCTAAAGCATTAAGATAAATCGCTAAGGTAGACATCAACGTCTTACCCTCACCAGTGCGCATTTCGGCGATTTTACCTTGGTGTAAGGCTAAAGCACCAATCATTTGAACATCAAAATGACGCATACCCAGGACACGAACAGAAGCTTCACGTACGACAGCAAAAGCCTCTGGCAAAATATCATCTAAGCTTTGACCTCCAGCTAAACGCTCCTTAAACTCAGCGGTTTTCGCTGCTAATTCCTCATCGCTTAAAGCCTGCATATCTGGCTCTAGCTTATTGATCTTAGCTACTGTTTTTCTATATTGTTTAAGTAGTCGATCATTACGGCTACCGATGATTTTTTTAAAAATGGAAATCATATCGTCTGTGTAGTGAATATTATAAAAGTCTCATATCGGTCAAATTCCGATGAGTCTGCAATAATTTTACAGTTTAACCCATCGCCCAATTCAAGTGAGGACAAGTCTGTAGATATCAAGATATTAGAAGAAAATTAAGTCTGAAAAACTGTTATTAGTCCTGACTAAGGAGCTTTAAAGTTTCAAGTAAGGAACCACCATCCGGCACCTTGATGGTTGATAAATCCTTCCCTAAAACTAACATAGGGTCAATCGGCACCCCATCTAGACGCACTTCAAAATGCAAATGGGGACCAGTTGAGTTACCCGTATTACCAACCCGTGCAATCATCTGTCGACGACCGACAATATCACCTGCCTCAACTAAGTTTTCACTATTGTGTGCATAGGCTGTAGTAACTCCAGAACCATGATCAATCTCTATCAGATAACCATAACCTGACACATAACCAGAGCTACTGACCACCCCATTACTGGCCGCATAAATAGCGGTTCCCTTAGGCGCTGCAAAATCTAGACCAGCATGCAGTCTTGAGGTACGAGTGATCGGATGGGTACGCCACCCAAAAGGTGATGACATCCGAGCTTGCAACATAGAAACAGGCAATCCGGTCGGTACACGATCCAAATCAATTTGACGCTTTTGCATCAAAACATCAAATGTCCGGAGACGATTGTTTTGTAAATGAAGATTTTGCTTTAGTAAATCCAGTTCCTTACCGATTTTCTCACCAGAATACCCCGTCTCATCGATAAACTCCTCCATCGGCTGAGCATCTTCAGTAAGATTAGAGTGTGGGAAAGTATGACCGCTAATTCCTAGACTTAAGGCAGAATTTTCACTCAAGCGATCAGTAATCTGGGTGATGTTTTCAAGGGTTACCTTAGCCTCTGCTATTTGCTGAGCAAACTGCCCCAGGCTATGCTCGATCAATTTTTGTTGAACAGGATTTTGATGTACACTAGTTAAGTCGATCGCTGAGCCGTTCTGATCACCTTGTTGGTGATAACCATAGTGCCTCTCTAACAAAGCACCGGATACCAGCGCAATGCAGACACACAACACTGTAATGCTAAATGACCAGACTCGTTGAGTTTTTTGTCTCGCCCGTCTTGGCGATACGAACTTTTTAGCCAAAGCTATTTCCTCAATATGAAATCACATCGTAACTATCGTAAACCACCTAATTTTCAAACTGCAATGGAGTGGTTAGAGCAGGGTCAATCAACTGGGCCTGTGTTAGAACGTGCTCGTACGATTCTTAAGCTGCAACCTCTATTAGTAAATGTACTTGGTACTGAATTGACAAAGCAGTGCTTGATTATTAATTATACAGACGGCACACTCAGATTAGCGGTTGCAAACAATGCTTGCGCTGCAAAAATCAAGCAACTCGCTCCGAGCATGACGCGTCATCTAAACAAGCACGGCTTAGAGCTACGAAATGTAGAACTGAAGGTAATACGAAATCCAAACTAGTTGAAAAAAGCGGTCCTAGTACTAAGCCAACTGCCAATCACGATTAAAACCAGCTGCCTTAGCTACTTCACTTTCGTAAGTAACCACTTCATAGGCATCTGGCTGAGCTAGCAAAGCACGAACTAGTTTATTATTTAAATCATGCCCTGACTTACAAGCAACATATTTGGCTAATAATGGCTTACCGGCCAGATACAAGTCACCGATAGCATCAAGAATCTTATGTTTGACGAACTCATCCTCATAGCGCAAACCGTCTTCGTTAAGGATACGATACTCATCAAGCACAATGACATTATCAAGATTACCGCCACGACCTAAACCAGCTGAACGCAACATCTCTACCTCTTGTGCAAAACCGAAGGTACGAGCACGAGAGATATCCTTAGCAAATGAGTCATTAGCAAAATCCACCTCGGCAAAATTAGCCGTAGAGGCGATAGCTGGATGCTTAAAATCAATAGAGAACGCGAGAGCAAAGCCAGGATAAGGCTCAAGACGTGCCCATTTAGCATTATCACCTTCACCTTCTTGAATCTCGATGACTTTTTTGACGCGGATAAAACGCTTAGGTGCATCCTGTTCAACAATGCCAGCAGAGCGCAGCAAATACACAAAAGTCGCCGCGCTACCATCCATGATGGGAACTTCTTCACCCGTCAAATCAACATGAATATTGTCAATGCCTAAACCGGCTAGCGCCGACATCAAGTGCTCCACCGTTGACACACGATGCTCGCCATTGACCAAAACTGAGGCCATACGTGTATTACCGACTTTTTCTGCATGTGCAGGAAAATCAATGACCTCAGGCGTGTCGATACGATGAAACACGATCCCAGTATTCGCTTCAGCCGGTCTTAAGGTCAGCTCTACGCGCTGTCCCGAGTGAACACCGACACCAATGGTTTTTACCGCCTTTTCTATAGTTCTTTGTTTTAGCATGGTAAGTCTTCTTAAAAAAATTCTATTACTAAGTAAATTATTCTTATTTATTTCGCTATTTTAACTTAATTAAACGAACATATTCCGTATTAAGTCAAGTACTTACCTAAGTATATCAATGGAAATAAATTTGTAACAAAAATACCAATACTGATTTAGACAGTATTGGTATTTGGTAGTTCCAACAAGCTTTAATGTTAAAGAGAAGGTCCTCATGCATTGCCTATAATTAGACGCTGTATGCTCATGACCTTATAAACAGACTGAGCTAATGCTCAGTCTGCGCTATGAATGATTAATTAGCTTGTTTACGCAGAAATGCTGGAACATCACTATCGTTACGCTCTTCATCACTTAAAGAACGACGAGAGATAGCTGCTGAATCACCGCTAGCAGCACTGCTACTCGGCAAGCCAAAGCCCACATTTAACTGACCTGAACGAGCGCCACGAGCCTGACGAATCGGGTTAAAGCCACCGACAGAACCTCTGAAGCCATCGACTACTGCGCTCGCGTCATCAGTACCTGTACGTGCTTGTAAGTGCTCTGAGTTGTCAACAACGATCTCAGGTTTTTTGCGTCCAAGACCAGTAGCTACAACAGTCACTCGAATCTGATCGCCCATATTGTCGTCATGAGCAATACCCGAAATAATCACAGCATCCTTGTCGGCATAGCCAGTAATCACCTCGTTAATCGTGCGAACCTCACGCTGAGTAATGCTGTTGCTAGCGGTAATATTAATTAAGACACCACGGGCACCGTTAAGGTCTACACCCTCTAATAATGGGCATGCAATCGCCTCTTCGGCGGCTTGCTTAGCACGACCCTCGCCAGAGGCTACTGCCGTACCCATCATCGCCTGACCTTGCTCGCTCATAATGGTCTTAACGTCTTCAAAGTCAACGTTAATATTACCCTCGACATTAATGATCTCGGCAATACCGGCACACGCATTATGTAATACATCGTCAGCTTCGACGAAACACTCTTGCATCGTGGCGTCTTCACCTAGCATTTCCTCTAAGCGATCATTAAGCACCACGATAAGTGCGTTGACATTATCAGTTAGGCTCTCGATCCCCTCTTCGGCGGCCTTCATGCGACGAGTACCCTCGTAGCCAAAAGGCTTGGTCACCACACCAACCGTAAGGATACCTAGTTCACGTGCAATTTGTGCTACAACAGGGCTAGCACCGGTACCGGTACCGCCACCCATACCAGCAGTAATAAACACCATATGAGCGCCGCTCAATGCATTACGAATTTGCTCTCGTGCCGCTTCAGCTGCCGTACGACCATTTTCCGCCTTGGCACCGGCTCCTAATCCGGTTGTGCCTAAAGGAATGACATGGTCTGCTTTGGAGCTACCTAAAGCTTGTGCATCAGTATTAGCACTGATGAACTCAACTCCTTTAAGACCCTTGGCGATCATGTGATTGACCGCGTTGCCGCCAGCGCCACCAACGCCGACAACCTTGATGACCGTGCCGCTTTGCTGCTGCTCCTGGTCAACAAATTTAAAACCTAAATCCATGCCCATTAAAAGACTCCTACTTTCCTATACCGAAAACATGGAAACGCTCTCAAAGAAAGAGCCAATGCGACATTCGCACTGCCTTTGAGAAATCTCCACCCTACTCCACTGCACTATCTATTCTAAACTATAAGCTGTTAGTAATAAAGTTCCAAAGACGTTTTAATAAACCTTCTTTGGGTATATCCCCATGTTGAGCATATTGCTGCATACGAGAATAGCTTAATAAACCCATAGCAGTCGCAAATCTTGGCTCACAAACCACGTCTGACAAACTACCATCATAAATTGGTACGCCAATACGGACAGGCACCTGGAACATATCCTCAGCCAACTCCTGAATCCCTGGTAAACTAGCCGTACCACCAGTCAACACCAGACCGGTAACCTTGTGACCCGACTCAGCAATAGCACTCATCACACCCATCAGGATTTCTTCAACACGCGGCTCTATCACTTGAGCAAGGATATGACGCTCCATCTCACGAGACTCTCGATTACCTAATCCAATCACTTCAAAAGTTTCTGAGGCACCAACTAAACTTGCTTTAGCTACACCATAATTTAATTTGATATCTTCGGCATCTGGAGTCGGAGTGCGTAACATCGTCGCAATATCGTTGGTAATTTGATCGCCACCCTGAGGGAATACTGCTGTATGGCGTAGAGCTCCGCCATGCCACACCGCTACATCAGTGGTGCCACTACCAATATCGACCAGCGCAACGCCCAATTCCTTTTCATCAGCAGTTAAGCAAACCTGACTGGCTGCTAAGGCCTGAAACACTAAGCCACGAATCTCTAAACCACAACGGCGGATGCACTTGACGACATTTTGAGTCGCGCTCTGCAATCCGGTAATGATATGCACACGCACCTCAAGACGAATACCCGCCATCCCCACTGGCTGGATAATGCCTTCTTGTTTATCCAAGGTGAACTGCTGTGTAATCACATGCAGAATCTCGTGATCATTAGCGATATTAACTGCCTTAGCCGTATCTAGTACACGACGTACATCAGTCGTACTCACTTCCTTATCGACAACGGCAACCATACCGCTGGAATTAAAACTATTGATGTGACTACCGCCAATACCGGTATACACCTCACGGATACGGAAATCAGCCATCAGGCACGCTTCCTCAAGGGCTTGCTGAATTGAGCCAACTATTTGCTCAATATTAACTACAACCCCTCTACGCATACCTCGTGATAGTGACTGGCCCACACCGATGACCTCATAGCGACCATCGGCCAAACACTCGGCTACGATGGCTACAACGGTACTCGTACCTATATCTAGGGCAACAATTACATCCTTATTGTGGTCTCGACTCATTTTTCAATTAACTCACTTATGGCATATCAGACTGGTCAGAATTAGTACTATCCGCAAAGGTAATCGCAAAACCTTTAGTATAGCGGAGATCAATACGTTCTACCGGCCTTCCTTCAATTCGTTTTAACAATGCCGGCCATGCTCGAACAAAGCGTTCAATGGTCGCGGCAAAACTCATCGCACCTCCCCCATCATAGGGGTTTGCTATTTCGGCACCGGGGTCACGCCCCATTGTCAGGGTGATATTATTATCCAATAAAACACGCCATGAATACCGATCATTAAGACCTAATTCCTTAACCCGTAAATTAATCGGACTAAGCCAACGGACTAACTCGGCATAACGCTGTACCACTAGGTGTTCAGAGCCATCAGGTCCGAAAAACTGTGGCAAACTGTCGATACTATCAACTTCACCACGGTTAGCTAGATACTTTTCGCCCCAAGTATTAATCAAGGCTTCATTATTCCACAAGGCAAATGGCTCATGCTCTTCTATACGCAGCAATAAGCCATTTGGCCATAAGCGGGTAATATCAACATGACGAACCCAAGGTGATGTACTCAGAATGCCTTGTACCTCAAGTAAATCCAAACTAAAGAAATTACCTTGCACTCGTCCATCAAGTGTACTCTGAATGCTAGCAGGAGACACATAAGACAATACGTCTCCTCGCTTAGGCTCAAGCACGATACGGGTGATATTAAACATCGGCATATGCATGGCTCGATAGGCTAGAGCCCCAAGCACGATGAGCACCCCTAAGGTTGCCAAGAAACCAGCAACTCGATTAATAAAACGGGGATCCGAAAATATCACTCCAACACCTTAGGCAAACGCATGCTGTAACTCAATATTTTAACCCTTGCGACCAACTTTAAGCTCAGCCGAGGCAAGAATATTGACACATAACTCAGGATACGACATGCCTTCAGCCTTTGCCGCCATCGGCACCAAAGAATGACTAGTCATACCAGGAGCTGTATTAATCTCCAATAAATACGGCTCATTGTCTGCATTTAGCATCACATCGACACGCGACCAGCCCTCACAACCAACAGTACGGTAGGCTTGCACACAATAATCCTGAATTTTCTTAGTCAATTCGGGTGATAAGTCAGCAGGACAAATGTACTGCGTATCATCTGAATGGTATTTATTGTGGAAGTCATAATTGCCATCTGGCGCGACAATCTCAATTGCCGGTAAAGCACGGGCATCTTCACCCTGCCCAAGCACTGCCACGGTCAACTCACGACCAACAATGCACTGTTCTGCCAATAACACCTTGTCGTATTGTGAAGCCTGAATTAAAGCCTCATCTAGTTGCTCAGCAGTCTGAATTTTAGTTAAACCGATGGTGGAGCCCTCATGTGGCGGTTTTAAAATCATCGGTAAACCTAACTTATTGACTGCTTCTTGTAAGTCTTCAGCATTGCGAACCACATGATACTTCGGCGTTGGTATCTCTTGCTCAATAAAGAGACGCTTAGTCATGATTTTGTCCATGGCTACGCTAGAACTCATCACCCCAGGGCCTGTATAGGGAACACCTAAGATCTCCAGTGCTCCCTGAATACAACCATCTTCACCATAGCGGCCATGTAGGATAATAAATACACGATCAAACTTCTCTGCTTCCAAATCGCCGAGGCTTCGCTCACCTAAATCAAAGAGATGAGCATCGACACCTTTTTCAAGCAAAGCTGCGTGAACACCAGCGCCAGAATTCAAAGAAACTGGGCGCTCAGCCGATACACCACCATATAACACACCGACTTTACCAAAATTCTTATCTGTATTAGCCATTGGCTGTCTCCAAGATTTTTGCAGGCACTCTGCTAATTGAACCAGCGCCCATTGTTATAACAACATCACCATCACGCGCAAAGGCATGAATCGCTTCGGGTAAATCTTCTATATCTGGAACAAACTGCGGCTCCACCTTGCCGTCTTGCTGTAGTGCTTTGTTCAATGCCTCACCACTGGCAAAGCTCAAAGGCAATTCACCTGCAGCATACACCTCAGTCAAAATCACCTCATCAGCTAAGCCTAAAACGCGCACAAACTCCTCAAAACAATCACGTGTCCGACTATAACGGTGCGGTTGAAACGCTAATACTAAACGCTTGTCAGGCCATGCTCCACGTGCCGCTTCAATTGTCGCCTGCATTTCCACAGGGTGATGACCGTAGTCATCAATCAAAGTGTATTTACCACCGTTATTAATTGCTTGAGCTTCAATCTCACCAACAAAACTAAAACGCCGTCCTACACCGGTAAAGTTTTTAAGTGCCGTTTGAATCGCCTCATCCTCCACACCAATTTCAGTCGCTAGAGCAACTGCAGCTAGAGCATTTAATACATTATGGCGACCTGGTAAGTTTAATACGATATCTAAAGGCTCACACTGACGTCTACGACCACAATTCCGATGTGCCGTAAAATACATTTGTGGACCTACACTACGTACATCAGTTGCACGATAGTCTGCGTCTTCATTAAAACCATAAGTCACGATAGGACGTGAGATGAAGGGAATAATTTTTCTGACATTATCATCATCCACACATAAAATAGCCGTACCATAAAACGGTAAATTTTGCGTAAACTCAACAAAAGCACTACGTAAACGCGCCACATCATGACCATAGGTATCCATATGATCAACGTCAATATTAGTAACGATGGCCATGACAGGCAATAAGTTTAGAAATGAAGCATCTGACTCATCGGCTTCGACCACGATATAGTCGCCCTTACCCAAATAAGCATTAGTACCTGCAGAGTTCAAACGGCCACCGATCACAAAAGTCGGATCCAGCTTAGCTTCTGCTAAGATACTACTGACAAAACTTGTGGTCGTTGTTTTACCATGAGTACCAGCAACTGCAATACCCATCTTTAAGCGCATCAGCTCGGCTAACATCATTGCTCGGGACACCACCGGTATCCCTTGAGAACGCGCATTAAGCACCTCCGGATTACCACCAGAAATCGCCGTTGATGTGACCACCACATCGGCCTCTGCCTTGTCTACGTTATCCGCTGCATGCTCATAAAAAATCTTGGCGCCTAGGCCTTCTAAACGCTGAGTGACTGCTGTTTTATTTAAATCTGAACCACTAACTTGATAGCCCTGATTAATCAAAACCTCTGCAATGCCGCTCATCCCTGAGCCACCTATTCCTACTAAATGGATATTTCTAATTCTATGCTTCATTTTAATCCCTAGCCAATTGCTCACAAACATCTGCAATTGCATGTGTAGCGCCAGGCAAAGCCATTGCTCGCGCTGCCGTCGCTATTTCTAATAGCTGATTACGGTCTTTAGCCACCAACCACTTGGCCAACCACTGGGCACTTAAGGCAGATTGTGCCTTAATCTCTGCTGCCCCTGCATCAGCCAACCAACGAGCATTGGCCGTTTGATGATCATCAATCGCCCCCGGTAAGGGCACAAATAATGCCGGTACACCCACAGCAGCAACCTCTGCCACTGTCATGGCACCTGCACGACAAATTAACAAGTCTGCCTCAGCAAGTGCATTTGCCATATTATCAATGAAAGCAACACAATTTGCTTCGACTCCAGCTTCACTGTAATTATTTTTTAATATTTCCAAGTGCGCAGAGCCTGATTGGTGGGTAATCAGAGGACGCTGTTCTGGTGAAATCTGTGCGATCGCTTCCGGAATTAGGTTATTTAAGGCTAAAGCGCCCAAACTACCACCCACCACTAGAAGACGTAAGGGACCCTCACGATTTGCAAAGCGTTCTACTGGCATTGCTAAATTTAATAATTCTGCTCGCACTGGATTACCAACGACGGTTCCTTTGGACAAGGCCTTAGGAAAAGCCATCAAAACACGCTTAGCTAATTTACTAATCACCTTATTGGCAGTGCCTGCAACTGCATTTTGCTCATGTAAAACAATTGGCTTAGCACTTAAAAAAGCAACTACGCTACCTGGAAAAGCGGCATAGCCGCCCATACCCAACACCACATCGGGCTTTACTTGTTTAAATGCCTTACGTGCATCATTTAAAGCACCAGCTAAAGCAAAAGGTAACTTCAATAAAGCAGAAAACCCCTTGCCGCGTAAACCCGCAAAACTCATCGGCAACAACTGAAAACCGCGGGCGGGGACGAGTTCTCCCTCCATGCGATCAGGATTACCTAACCAATAAACATTCCAACCGCGCTGTCGTAACTCGTCTGCTACTGCTAGCCCGGGCATAATATGACCTCCGGTACCACCCGCCATGATTAAAATAGTGGGTGTCAAGACAGCGGCATCAGGCTCATTAGCAGCCATCATAGGTTCTACTTTAAGATCGTCACTCATCACATATACCTCGGCGTTGGTACACCAGAAATTGGTAGACCCCGCATTAATTGACGGTTTTCATAATCGACCCTAAAAACTAGGCCTAGAGCACAAAGCGTTATGACCATAGCCGAACCACCATAACTAATCATCGGTAGTGTCAGTCCCTTAGTTGGTAGTAAACCAAGGCACACACATAAATTAAAGAGTGCCTGAAAACCAATCCAGATCCCTACCCCCTGTGCTACCAGTCCACTAAAATACCTATCCATGGCAATGGCTACACGACCAATTTTGAATGTCTTAAAAACCAGCAGAAAATACAACACAACGACCGTGACGATACCGATAAAACCCAACTCTTCTCCAATCACAGCCAAAATAAAGTCTGTATGTGCTTCAGGCAAGTAGTGCAATTTTTCAATACTGAAGCCTAGACCAACACCGGTCCACTCACCACGCCCTATCGCAATTAAAGAATGAACTAATTGATACCCTGAAGACTGTGCATATTCTTCACTAAAAGGGTCCATAAAGGCCAACAAACGCTTGAGACGCCAAGAGCTGCCAAACACAGCAGCGCCAACAACGCCTATTGCACCAACACACACAATACTCAGATAAAAACCATTTAAACCACCCAAAAACAGGATACCAATGGCAATACATGCAATCACCATGGCCGCACCCAAGTCTGGCTCTAAAAAGGTTAAAAACGCAGCAAAGCCCATCATTCCCGCAATTAGCATTACCCAGAAGACAGAACCATCTCGCCAGCTAAGGCTACCTATTTCATTACGTCGTCTGACTGCAAAACGCGCGGTATAAAGGACCATCGCCATTTTCATCAGTTCTGAAGGCTGAAAGTTTACCGGCCCTAAAGGTATCCAGCGTCTAGCGCCATTGACCTCACGGCCAATAAATGGAAATAACACCACGATAAGCAAAACAATAGCTACCACATAAAAAGTGAGCGATAACTCCTCCCACTTATCCATGTTGATATTAAACACAGTAAACATGCCACAAAAGCCAATAGCAATATAAATGGCTTGCATCATGAAGTAACGATTAAATCTAAAAACATGACTATTAGGCCCTTCAGTAAGAGCAATAGATGATGAATAAACCATCACCAAGCCCAAAACCAGAATCGCCCCAATAACGCCTAACAGCAATAAGTCATAATCCAGCATTTTGGTACGAGATGGAGAAACCTCATTAACTCCGGTTTCCCCGTCTCGCACAAAACGGTCACGCATGCTTAGACTCATCTAAATCTCTCCATGCTCAAGTGCTAACTCCTGCACCGCCTCTTCAAAAGCAAAACCACGCTGCATATAATTTTTAAACATATCCATGCTGGCACATGCTGGTGATAACAAAACAACATCACCCACAGACGCTACCCCCATCGCCCTCATCACAGCGTCCTCCATGGTAGTGGCGTGAATCATAGCTATGCCAGTAGCATCCAACTCCTGCTCGATCTGCTTAGCATCCTGACCAATTAGTACAATTGCTCTAGCTTTTTGGGCTAAGGGTCCTACTAAAGGCGTGAAGTCCTGACCTTTAGCTAAGCCACCCAGAATCACAACAAGGCGTTGCTCTAGGCCATTAATGGCAGCTAAGGTGGCACCGACATTGGTCCCCTTACTATCATTAATAAAGTCGATACCGGCTACATTACGCACAAAACTCATTCGATGTGGTGCTGGCTGGAAACTATTTAAGGCATGTAACAAAGGACTCCAGCCAATACCCAGTGCTCTGCACAAAGCCATAGCAGCCAATGCATTCAAGGCATTATGACGACCTTGTACCGGCAACGCCGCAACGGGCATAAGATGCTTTAAAACACCTGAACCACGACTATTTTCTTGTTCTTTTTTCTTACGGGCTGTACTGCTAAGTGGCAAATCAAAATTATCATCAATGCACGCTGCTAACCAGCTTATGCTACCCTCTGTATGAATTCCTAAGTCACCAAGTAATAATGGCTCGTCCTCACCAAAACTCACTACATCCAGCGCCTGAACCTCTGCCATCATCGACAACACCTCAGGCTCTGAACGCGCAACGACCTTAACCTCACTCAAATTGAGTAGCTTGGCTTTATGCTGAACGTAATCTGCCCAATCCAAATGCCAGTCAAGATGATCCTGACTCAGATTAAGCACAACAGAGGCTTTAGGACTAAGCGACTGTACAGTTGCCATCTGAAAGCTGGACAACTCTAAAACCCAGACCTGCGGCAACTGATTACTATCCAAGGCCTGCATCAATGCCGTTAGTGCAGCGGGGCTGATATTGCCCGCCGCAACTGCGGATATCTCAGCCGCCAAAAGCATATCACGAGCCATCATGGTAACCGTAGTCTTACCATTAGTCCCTGTGATGGCAATCACCTCGCAGTCATAGCCTTGCTTAACTTTTAAATCACGTAATGCCCTGGCAAACAATTCAATCTCGCCAATCACCTCAATACCGCGTTCAGCAGCAAGCTCTAAAAACTCTTTAACTGGTGATTCGTTCGGCGAAAGACCTGGACTTAAAACTAGGGAGTCAATCCCCTCGAGTGTCTCGGCCTCTAAACAACGCTCCCCTAATGCATAGGAGATCACAGCATGTTGCTGTTGTGAAGCAAATGCCTGAATTTCAACTAAACCCGGCGGTTGCTCACGCGTATCAGCGACGCGCAGCTTGGCTCCTTCACGCAAACACCATAAGGCACTAGCTAGGCCTGTCTCACCTAAGCCTAAAACTAATACCTGTGACTGAGCCAATATGTTATGTTCTGCCATCGCCAAGCTCTAAAAACTTTTTAAATAAAATCTAACGTAACTTCAAGGTCGAAAGACCAAGCAATACCAACATGATAGTAATAATCCAAAAGCGGATAACTACTTGAGTTTCTTTCCAGCCTTTTTTCTCAAAATGATGATGTAAAGGAGCCATTAATAATATCCGTCGTCCTTCACCATAACGCTTTTTTGTGTATTTGAACCAACTAACTTGCAACATCACGGACAGGGTTTCAACGACAAACACACCGCCCATGATAAAGAAAACAATTTCTTGACGCACAATCACTGCAATACAACCCAGCATGCCACCAAGTGCCAAAGCACCTACATCCCCCATAAACACTTGCGCAGGATAGGCATTAAACCACAAGAAAGCTAACCCCGCCCCGCCTAAAGCAGCACAAAGAATCAACATTTCTCCGGCACCAGGTATATAAGGGAAGAGTAAGTAACTGGAATAGTCCACACGGCCAACGACATAAGCAAAAACACCTAATGCGCCGCCCACCATCACAGTTGGCATAATCGCCAAGCCATCCAGGCCATCGGTCAAATTCACTGCATTACTGGAACCGACAATCACTAACCACGTCAAAATCGCAAAACCAAAAACACCTAAGGGGTAACTTACACTCTTGAAAAATGGGACGATCAAGTCAGCTTGTACTGGTAAGGACATAGTGAAACCACTCATCACCCAATCCCTAAAAAGTGGCCACAAATCCGCATTGGCCGGAGCTGATACAGCGAAACTTAAGTAAAGTGATGCTACCGCACCAATGGTTGCCTGCCAGAAAAACTTCTCTCTGGATGACATGCCCTCAGGGTTTCTATAAACCACTTTACGGTAATCATCAAACCACCCGATAGCGCCAAAGCCTACCGTCACGAAAAGCACCACCCAGACAAATCGATTATTTAAATCTGCCCACAACAGGGTTGATAAGGCGATAGAGATCAATACAAGCACACCACCCATCGTCGGCGTACCGTCTTTGACTAAATGTGACTCCAGACCGTATTGACGTACGGCTTGCCCTACCTTCATTTCTAACAACTTGCGAATCACTTTAGGCCCCGCAATCAGGCCTATTAACAACGCTGTGGCGCTAGCCATCAGCGCGCGCATCGTCAAATAATCAAATACGGCAAAAAAACCATAATCTTTACTTAAATACTTAAACAGCTCATACAGCATGAGTAGCTTCCCCGTTGCTTCCTATTTATTGGTCCTGAGTGGATAACAGATTCTGCACTACACGCTCCATCCGCATAGAACGAGAGCCTTTAACCAACACGGTAGCAGGCTCTAATAAACTAAACGCATTAAAGAGCTCTTCTATTAACTTAAAATGCTGTGCCCCTTGACCAAAGGCTTGACATGTTTCTTTGCTAGCTTCACCAAAAGTCAGTAAGTTTGTAATGCCCTGTTGCTTGGCATACTGTCCCATCTCGCGGTGCATTTGCGGCCCCTCAGGCCCTACTTCACCCATATCACCTAAAACTAATAGCCTTGGCTCAGGTAAAGTACTTAATACATCAATGGCGGCACGTACAGAATCAGGATTAGCATTATAACTATCATCAATCACTCGCGTACCGTTTTTGAGGACGTAGTTTTGTAAGCGTCCTGTAACTGGCGCAAAATCTTCCAGTCCCTGCTTAATATGACTTAATTCTATACCAGCAGCCTGACAAGCAGCCGCAGCTGCTAAGGCATTACTTACGTTATGCTCACCTGGTATTTTTAAATTGATGACAGTCTGTTGCTCATTAGCGCATAGAGTAAAGCCTACTCCATCAAAGGTACTTTCTACGGCTACTCCATTAAACTCAGCACTTTCTTCTTCGAGCGCAAAACGCAAAGACTTGCTAGTTGAGCTAAGCTCATCCCAAAGCGCAGTATATTCAGTCGCAGCGGGATAAATAGCAACACCATCCTCACTTAGAAACTCGAAAACAGCAGCATTTTCTCTAGCTACCGCATCCACAGTCAGCATAAACTCCTGATGCTCACGCTGAGCATTAGTTAAAACAGCAACTGTCGGTCGACATAAATCAGCTAAAACAGCAATTTCACCAGGGTGATTCATGCCCAACTCAAAAACTGCTAGCTGATGATTTGCTCTCAATCGTAAGAGACTTAAGGGTACACCAATATGGTTATTTAAATTACCACGGGTAGCCACATAATCATCACCACATGCCGCTTCCATCACAGAAGCAATCATCTCTTTAGTGGTGGTTTTACCATTACTTCCAGTCACCGCTACCACTGGCAAATTAAATTGCGAGCGCCATGCCTTAGCCATCGTCATTAGGGCATCAGCAGTATCATGCACCTGAATTTGTGACAGTTCTAATGCTTTATTAGGTTTATGCACTAAAGCTGCTACGGCTTTTTTATGCATTACCTCATCAAGTAGATTATGTGCATCAAAATTGTCACCCTCTAAGGCAACAAAAAACTCTCCTGATTCTAACTCACGCGTATCAGTGCTAAGATCTAAACCATCACGCATCAAGAGAGCTAAGGAAGCCCACTGCCTGTCATCAAAAAAATGACGCTGCCCGTGTACCTCCTGATAATCCTCATGCCCTTTCCCGGCAATTAACACCACATCTCGCGCATCTGCACGCAAGATTGAATATAAGATTGAGTAATCCCGATCTTTATCTACCATAGCCAGAGCGGCCGCATCCGCAGCTGAAACACCAGCAACAATTTCATCTAAAATAGCTTGCGGCTCTTCTGTCCGTGGATTATCACTAGTGATATAGACTAAATCCGCTAACTCCTCAGCAACCTGAGCCATCACCGGACGCTTAGTACGGTCCCTATCACCACCGCAACCGAAAACACAGATTAAGCGCCCTTCACGCGCCTCCGCATTAGGTCTAAGCGCCAATAATGCACGCTTTAGTGCATCAGGACTATGCGCATAATCCACCACTACTAAAGGCTTATTATGAGAATGACCAAGTGGCTCAACGGTTTCCAACCTACCCGCTACCGCCTCTAAATTACTTAAAGTTCTGCTAATGCGAGTCAAACTCCAGCCTAGCCCCTCTAAAATACCCACTGTCAACAGCAAATTAGAGATATTGTGCTCACCGACTAGACGGCTTAAGACTTGCGTATCGCCATTAGGCGTATGTAGCATAAATGACAGGCCGTAATCATGGAAAGTGTAGTGCAAAGCTCGAATATCAGCTTTTGACTCCATATCCAAAGAGTAGGTCAAGGTTTTTTCAGCAGTAGAACTTTTAGCCAAACGCAATCCCGCCTCGTCATCGGCATTAAGAACCGCGAGTTTCAAGTCTGCTCGAGTAAAGAGCAATGCTTTAGCAGCTTCATACGCTTCCATACTATGGTGATAGTCTAAATGGTCCAGACTCAGATTACTAAATCCGGCAATCGCAATCCGCAATCCGTCCATACGACCTTGCTCAAGACCTATGGAGGAGGCTTCCATGGCAACAGTGAAGATCTCTTGAGCTCGTAGATAAGCTAGTAGACGATGCATACTCAGTACATCAGGCGTTGTTAAGGAACCACCCAAATTTGTACCATCAGGCAGAATCACACCCAAAGTACCAATCGTTGCACAAGGTGTATTATTTAAATTTAAGGCTTGCGCAACCCAACTAGCACACGATGTTTTACCATTTGTACCAGTGATGGCAATAACCTTTACATTCGCCGATGGCCTGTCATACCATTCGTCAGCTAGCTGACCAAGTAAAGCTCTCAGACCTTGAACGGTTCTGATGGGCACTTTACTTGCTAACTCTTCGAGAACTCCTGGCGCCAGCTCTGATGCGGCATCAAGCAATACCGCTGCAGCACCCTGCTCAATAGCTGCCGGAATATAATTAGCACCCTCGCTTTGTTGCCCCTTAGACGCAACAAAGACATCCCCGGGTTGGATGTCTCTGGAATCAAGCTTAAGATCGGCTCCGATTTCGATATTTTGCCGGAGCCAATGAACAATGGCTAACACTTCTTTATTATTTTCTTGCATAGAACTTCCTAAACTTCTGCATTGTTATTATCCGCGAGGGTTACGATTAGACCCACCCGTAGTCTTGGTATTACTTGCTTCAAGGGTAGGGCCGGAATTAATATCAGGCGGTACGCTTAAATACTTTAATGTTCCACCAATAATTTCACTCGCTGCTGGCCCTGCAATCAAGGTACCGTAATAACCAGCTTTACGTGGATTATCCACTGTTACTGCCACGACAATTCGAGGATTAGAAACCGGTGCAAGGGCTACAAAAGAGCCGCGGTAATCACTCCGACTATACTTACCATTAACAATTTTACGCGCCGTACCTGATTTACCACCGATCCGATACCCCTCAACCATGGCTTGAATCTTGGAGCCAGTTGGTCCCGCTGTTTCCTCTAACATTTGACGTACATTACGAGCGGTTTCCTTACTAAACACCTGTAAAGTACTGGCAGGCTTTTCATCACGGATCAACGACAATGAAATCATATCGCCATCACGAGCCAATGAAGTAAAGGCATGAGCAATTTGCAATAAGGAAGTTGATACACCATAACCATAGGACATAGTCGCTTTTTCAATTAAACGCCAACGCTCCCATGGTCTCAGACTGCCTGCTGCAATACCCGGGAAACCAATATCTGGTGCTGTACCAAAGCCTAAGGCCTTAAATACCGTCCACATCTGCTCCGCACGCAAACGCTCTGCAATCATCGTCATGCCAATATTACTGGAACGGCGAATAATACCAGCCACATTCAACGTCCCATTATGACGGCTAACGTCGGTAATGGTATGTCCTTGATATCGATAGCTACCACTACCCGTAGCAAACATGGTATTTAAAGAAATTGCCTTGGCATCAAGCGCTAAAGCCGCAACAAAAGGCTTGATGATTGATCCAGGCTCAAACACATCAGTCACAGCACGATTTCTTAATAAGCCGCCTTTGCGGGCAGAGCGGTCATTAGGATCGTAACTCGGGTAGCTGACCATACTCAGAATTTCACCGGTTTGAGTATCAATGACCACAGCACCACCGGAATCAGCAGCGTGATGCTCTACTGCCTTCTCTAAGGCTTGATAACTTAAATATTGAATCTGACTATCAATTGTCAGCCTAACATTTTCACCATCCTGAGCCGGAGCCTGAGTATATACGTCCTGAATCACACGACCCAAACGGTCACGCAAGACAGTACGATTACCATCAATACCGCTTAAACGCTCATCATAATGCTTTTCAATACCTTCAATACCCGTATTTTCAATATTGGTAAAACCAACCAAATGCGCAGTGATCGGGCCTTGCGGATAGGAACGCTTAACTTCTGGTAAAAAGTGAACACCAGGTAACTTTTGCTCGCGCAAAGCATCCGCTTTATCCATAGCTACTTGACGCTTTAAATACACAAAGGTCTTACCCATGTGATTTTCCATGCGCTCCTTGATACTACTTACGGAAAGGTCAACAGCTTCTGATAAAAATTGAAATTGCTCGGGCGTCGCTTTTTTTAGCTCTTCAGGAATAATCCAAACCGCACGCACAGGCACACTAGTTGCCAAGAAAACACCATTACGGTCTTCGATACGACCACGGCTTGCCGGCAGCGTCTGATTAACTTCGAAACGCTTATCACCTTCAGCACGCAGAAAATCATTATTATAAATCTGGTGGTAAAAGGCTTGACCAACGACAATGGCAAAGCCTCCAACAAACAAACCAAGAACAACTAGGCTACGCCACTTTGGAAACTTATTTTCTAAAACGGGTTCATTAAAAAAACGAGGTTGACTACTATAACCACGTTGATTACGAGACTTCGACCTCTGAATATGCTGTAAAACCTTTTTAAATCTCATGTTCACTTACCTCGAAGCCGCTTCGATGACAGGACTAAGCTCAGACTCCCTGATATAAATAATTTCACTCACTTCTGGTGAATGCATATTTAATTTCTCATTTATCTCATTTCTTATATTCATGGAGCTTGTTAATTTGGCTCGTTCTAATTCTAAAAAGCTCCATTGAGTCTCTAATTCACGCTCAACCCTATTTGCACGCTCAATTTGGGTAAATTGTTGGCGTTGCTCATAACGCGCAGTAATTAATTCAACTGCGCTATAAATAAAAAAGGCAATCAAGCCAAAAACCAATACTCTAAACATGCCAAGCCTTTATGCGATTTACTCCGCTGCGGTGCGTTCTGCTACTCTCAACATAGCGGAACGCGAACGCGGATTGCGCTGAACCTCCTCGGGGCTTGCCTGTACCTTACCGAGATTAATTAATCGAGCCGGAGGTAACTCACTATCACGCAAAGGCAACTTAGCCAACTCAGGGTCTAGGCTTGACGCTTTGGCTATTGCTTGCTTAACTGGCCTATCTTCTAGCGAGTGAAAGCTAATAACTGCTAAACGCCCTCCCGCATCCAGTAGTTCTAAAACTGACGCGAGGCTGCGTGCAAGCTCTTCATGTTCTTGGTTGATGTAAACCCGTACAGCTTGAAAGGTGCGAGTTGCCGGGTGGTGACCCTTTTCGCGCGACTTGACGACGCCAGCGACGAGCTGGGCGAGTTCGAGCGTGCTACGAAATGGGCTGGATTGCCTGCGATCAACAATCTTCTTTGCAATCTGGAAAGCATACCGTTCTTCGCCATAGTCTTTTATCACTCCTCTAATTTCATCTAATGAGGCAGTATTTAACCACTCAGCAGCAGTGATGCCACGACTGGTATCCATCCTCATATCTAGGGGACCATCGCGCATAAATGAAAAACCGCGTGCGGCATCATCTAATTGCGGTGAAGACACACCTAAGTCCATCATGATGCCCTGCACCCCGAAAACTCCATACTCAGCCAACACCTCTGGCATCGTAGAAAAAGCCTGGTGTACAGGTATCACTCTCGGATCCTCAGCTTGTAACTCGTAGGCTACTTTCATCGCCTCCGGATCCTTATCAAAAACGAATAACTTCGCTTTAGGGCTTAAATGGCTTAGCAAATAACGACTATGACCACCTCGACCAAAAGTCCCGTCAACAAATACGCCGTCTTTCTGCTGTGCGGGCAGTGGAGAATGCACAGCTTTGGACTTCGCACTGAAGTGCGGGTCTACTAAAGCGTTGACCGTGGCATAAAGCAAAACGGTGGTGTGGTTGAAATCCTGACTCATCCCTAGCTCTTATAGAGAAAAATCACCGAGATCGTCTGGCAGACCGGCCTCTAAATCTACTGCTACTAATGCCTCATACTTCTCGGCATCCCACAGATCAAAATGACGACCCATACCTACCAACACCACATCCTTTTCCAAACCAGCTCGCTCACGGAGCTGAGACGGAATTAACACTCGTCCTGCTCTATCAATATCCACGTCAAAAGCGTTACCCAGAAGGGTTCTTTTTACTGAAGCACGGTTAGCGGGCAGTCTCATGATCTCTTCCAGTTTGATTTCCCACTGGGGTCTGGGGTAGACCAATAAACCACCATCAAAATTACAAGTGAAGGTTAGTTTTCCCTCAACACCTTCCAATAAGACGTCACGATACCGAGCCGGAATCATTACCCGCCCCTTCGCGTCTATCGTTAATGGATGGTTGCCTTGGAAAATCACTAATTTATCCCACTTTTAAACCTTGAATCCCACTTTATACCACTTCTTTACCCCTTTACACCACTTTATGACATTTTCTATTTAATATCAAGCAAAATCATGCTTTTACAACTTAAAATATTGTAAATTTAGGTAATTATTCAGTTAGATTTCAAGCGCTTGCAGAACTAGATGTGCGTAAGTGGGTTTAGGAACGAAAAAACACCTAATTTGACACCCACAAGTGGTAGTCAAGTGCCCGATGAGAGGAAAAATAAGAAGAATTTGAGTTCAGCAGAACTAAGAAGTGGGATTGACCCACAGAGTGACTGAGAGATCATCACAAAAGATAAAAGGGGCAAGTCTATAGGCCGGATTCTGTAAGCGGTAAAACCGCCGGCAATCATTCATCTAGGCTTATCATTGCTAATAAGCTCGTGCCATCTACCCGCATACTCGGACGGACCGCCCTTTGCTGTATACACAGTACGTATGCCTATTTGATGTTGCTCCGAGTAGAGGTTACCGCGTTTCACCCTGCTGCGCTGTAGCGATGCACCTAAATGCAAAGCCACACCGAGTGGAAGTCGCCACTCGTGTGCCTGATCACTCAAGCCCGCTCAACAGTCTCGTCTCTGTGGCCCTATTCCTCATGCCGAAGCATGGACGGCTGTTAGCCGCTACTCTGTCCTGTGGAGTCCGGACCTTCCTCGTACCTAAGCACGCGATTGCCCGACTCACCCCATAACTTAGAGTTTAACGTATATGCTGAAGTTCCATCATGAACAGGGGCTCTTTTCGATAATTCTGCTAGCAGCTAAAGCTCTCTCTTATATAATTCCGTTTAAAAGCAAATGCTATTGCTACTACCCATACGCAAAGCGCCAGCACTCATGACACCATGCACAAGAATAGGTTCTAATGGCTCTCGGCGACGAATATCGTAACGCAAGACTTGTGGCTCACCCTCTTCAAGCGTAAGATATAGTATCTTGCCGTCACCGCTCACCCACGTATCTACGACCCCAGACGGAAGCTCAAATACTTTCTTGTCGTCAAGATCATCAAAAGACTGAAACTGCAACCCCTTGTCGCCCGCTATAATTAATGTACTTTCCAACCAACCGGTGCGAAAGTGCTGCGGCGAGAAATCGACTTTATAATGCTCGGCTTCCTCGCTTTTATCAAAATTGAATAAAGCGATATTGCCCCCTGTATCAGCAAACAAAACTCGTTTAAACGAAGAATCAATATACGGCCTTAGCATGGAGGCGCCAGTTTCACCCTTCGCCCCCATCGGGCCAGTGCTAAGCAACTTATCTTCTTCAATAAAATAGGCATAACCCTCATTACCCTGCTTGGCAGTCAGTGCCATTAGATAATTACCTGGTGTGACAAGCCCATCCTCAAAACCCAAGCTGGTGCCAAGACGCTCAGAGAAGTCCATGGCCTCCCAAGATGTATCCTCAGGGTCATAAGCAGACTTACGATAGATTCGCGGACTATCTCCGTCCAACACCCAGTAAGTTCGAGTAAAAGAACTGAATAACAGTTGAAAATGCTGCCCATTGGCAGAATCACGATTTGCCACGTCATAAGGCTCAGGGTAGACTAGCAACTCGCCGCTCTCGTAATTCACCATACCGAGATGCTCACGCATCGCAATCGCTACCAACTTGGATTGTGGTATAAAAAACGCTCGATGAATTGGTGAAGGTAATGTCAAAACACGCTGCATACGAGTTTGCAAATCGTATAGAATCAACTCTGTGGACTCCGTATTACCTACCACCATCATTGAATCATCACGAGAAAGCTCAATGACTTCCGGCTTCATATCAAAGTTTAATGAACCGACGTATTTCCCATAAAACACATTAAAAACCGTGATAAAAGGTGACTCTCTATCAGTAATGAATATATAACGTGTTGGGTTATAAAAAGAGTAGGTTTCAGTCGTTGCAAATACTAGCTGTGGTTGAGCTAAAACCGCCCCTCCTGCAAGCGAGTAGCGAAGAAAATCACGTCGCTTCATAAAATATCATCCAATGCCTCAGTCAAACCATCAGCCCCTACTTGATAATCAAAGACATCCACAATTTCACGCTCAGGACTAATTAAGTAAATTAGTGCACTGTGATAAACCGTATACGGCATACCCGGTTCAGGCTCATCAATTTCTCGACCATCTAAGGTGTAGCCGTACGTTGCACCCAATTGATTAGCAAGATTTTTAATATTTTCTTTAGTCCCCGACAAACCGACGATGCGCTTATCAAAAAAACCCGTGTAGGTATTTAAACGCCCCACTTCATCATTAAGCGGATCAATAGTAATAAATACAGGCTGTATAGCATCTGGCTTTTGCAGTGCCTTCATCGACACACCAATTTCATACAATGTCGTAGGACAGATATCAGGACAAGAGGTATAACCTATCGCCATCAACAAATACTTACCTGGATAACTCTCATGAGTCACCGGCCCCTGCTCATCAATCAAATCAAATGTGATATCTTGAGCATAAGTAGCACCACTGACAAGAACCAGGAAGCTAGTTAAAAATTGAGCAATAAACTTTTTAATCATCATAGATATGTTGATTTCATTATTAAAATAACAAATATAGTGTAACGTTAATATTAGAAAATTCAAATATAAATTTGAAGAATACTAATTATTTTGTTTCAACAAAAGTGTACGGTATTTAGTTTCAAATCTAAAAAAACCAATTCAACTATAATAACCTCTCGAACTTATTTTAAATCTTAATTTATCTTATTTATGTCAGCTCAGCCTCTTATTACCCTTTTAAAAGTCAGCCTTTCTTACGGTCATCACGCCTTACTAGATAAAGCCGATCTAATTATTGCCGAGGGCGAGCGTATTGGCTTGATTGGTCGTAACGGCGCCGGTAAGTCCTCTTTGTTACGCCTTCTAGACGGTCGCACTGAAGCCGATGATGGCGAAATTCAACGCCAAAGCGGGCTTAAGGTAATTACAGTAGAGCAGGAACCTGAACTGGATCCAGACTTAACTGTTTTAGAAAGCATTGCCGGTGACTACCTCAAAACAGAAGATTGGGCTAAGCCTGCCCGAGCTCAAGCCATTATTGATGACTTAGGCCTCAACCCTGAGGCAAAGATTGCTGGACTCTCTGGTGGCACCCGCAAACGTATTGCTCTAGCTCGTGCTTTTGTTGAAGACGCTGATTTACTACTACTAGATGAGCCGACTAACCACTTGGACTTTGAAGGGATTAACTGGCTAGAGCAGCAAGTCAAGCAAAACAATATTAATTGCGTCATCATTACCCACGACCGCCGCTTCTTGGACAATGTCACTAATCGTATTGTCGAATTAGATCTTGGCCAATTATTCAGTTTCCCGGGTAATTTTAGTCGCTGGCAAGACTATAAAGCAGAGTGGCTCGAAGCCCAAGCAAAAGAACAAGAGCGTTTTGATAAATTCCTCGCCCAAGAGGAAGTCTGGATCCGCAAAGGCATTGAAGCAAGACGCACACGCAACGAAGGACGAGTGCGACGACTCAAGGCTTTAAGGGTCGAACGCCAGGCACGCCGTGAACGCCAAGGTAACGTCAGTTTTGCGATTGACGCAGGTGACCGCTCTGGCAAGATTGTCGCCGAGCTCAAAAACATCTCTCATCGTTTTGGTGACAAGGAAGTCATTAGAGATTACAGCACCACTATCCTAAGAGGAGACCGCATCGGCCTCATCGGCCCTAATGGCGTCGGCAAAACTACTCTTTTAAAGATCATACTTGGTCTTTTAGAGCCTAAAGAAGGCACCGTTAAGCTTGGCACTAACCTAAACATTGCTTATTTTGATCAAATGCGCGAGCAGTTAGATGAAAACGCCAAACTGACCGAAGTGATTAACCCAGGCAGTGAGTGGGTAGAGATTGGTGATAAGCGTCTACATGTGATGAGCTACTTGGGAGATTTCCTGTTTTCTCCTGCCCGTGCTCAATCCCCTGTTAGCACCCTCTCTGGCGGTGAGCGAGCTAGACTCCTGATGGCCCGTTTATTTGCCCGCCCTGCCAATGTGTTGGTTATGGATGAGCCGACTAATGATCTAGATATTGAAACTCTTGAGCTTTTAGAAGAGTTAATCCAAGAATTCAAGGGTACTGTTCTTTTAGTCAGTCATGACCGTAGTTTCCTAGACAATGTGGTTACACAAACCATTGCTTACGAAGGTGATGCCACTTGGCGAGATTATGTTGGTGGCTATGAAGACTGGTTAGCACAAACTAAGTTAAAAGCTCATACTGAAAAAACCACTGAGACCCCTAAAGCAAACGAAAATACAGAGACTGACACCAAATCCGCAGAGGATAACAAGCGCCGTAACACACGCTCTAATCGTATCAGCCCTTGGGAGCAAAAAGAGCTAGATGAATTGCCCGAAAAAATCGCCCAATTAGAAAGCAAACAAGCTGCACTTTCTGAACAATTAAGCCACCCGGATACCTACGCAGATGGATCCGACAAAGCGAAAGCGATTCAAGACAAACTTGAATCGCTTAATCAGGAGCTAGAAAAGCTATTTGAACGCTGGGAAACTCTTGAAAGCAAGGACCCTAGTTAAAACGCTACTTAACGATAAGCATGGCAAATCCATCCCAGCTTTTAGCACCCACTGTTTGTAGGGCGGTTGCTTCTAGCTGTGGATGGTTACTCACTATTTCAAAAAACTTTTTCAGACCGTCAATATTGCTACCTTTAGCGCTTTCATCAATTATCTTGCCACGCCGCACGACATTATCAGCAACAATCACGGTACCGGGCCGTGAGAGCTGTAAGGATAACTCAAGATAAGTCGGATTATTACCCTTATCGGCATCAATAAATACAAAGTCAAAAGGCTCCACCCCCTCTTGAATCAACTGCTCCAAGCTGGTTGTAGCAAGACCATGAATCACATCGATTTTATTGCTCATACCTGCGAATTCAATATTGTCGCGGGCAATCGCTACATGCCTCTCATCAAAGTCTAGTGTAATAATCTTACCGTCTTCATCTAAGGCAGAAGCCATCCAGATGGTGCTATAGGCGGCTAATGTACCTATCTCTAGTACTCGCTTGGCACTCATCAACTGCACTAAAAACTTTAAAAACTTGCCCTGAGCTGGTGATACATTAATCAGCGGAATCTCTTGCTGAGTTGAACGCGACAAAATCTCAGCCATCAACTCATCCTGAGCTATTAAGTGCTCATAGATATAGTCATCTACTTCACCCGCACGATACAAATCAACCAGCGCCTTTTCACCTGAACCAATTGCCATTATCCCTCCTACTAATCTAAGCTTGAAGTGTCCAGCTCAGCTCTGTACCTGCTGCTAGAGGAATTAAAGTATCCCCATTAACAAATGGCAAGGCACTAGGAATTTGGTAGGTATCTCGCTTGAGCGTAACTGTTTCAGTATTTCTAGCTAAGCCATAAAAATCCGGACCATGGAAACTCGTAAAGCCCTCTAATTGCTCTAGTTTACCCGCCTTGTCAAAAGCCTCAACATAAAGCTCCAAGGCATGTAAAGCTGAATAGCAACCAGCACAACCACAGGCCTGCTCCTTGAGCGTCTTCGCATGAGGTGCGCTATCAGTCCCCATAAAGAATCGTGGCGAGCCACTTGTTGCAACCTCAAGCAGCGCTTGACGATGTATCTCACGCTTCAAAACAGGTAGGCAATAATAATGTGGCTGCAAACCACCGGTAAAAATGGCATTACGATTATAAAGCAGATGCTGCGGAGTAATCGTAGCCGCTACTGGTCCTTCTGCATCACGCACATAATACGCTCCCTCTTTGGTCGTAATATGTTCAAAAACCACCTTGAGCTCAGGGAAACGCTGACGCAAAGGCAACATCACGCGATCAATAAACACGGCTTCTCGGTCAAATACATCAATCTCCGGATCAGTCACCTCACCGTGCACTAATAGTGGCATACCTAACTTTTGCATTTGCTCCAACGCTGCTGAACAATGCCCTAATAAATCCGTCACTCCGGCATCAGAGTTAGTTGTAGCACCAGCTGGATACAGCTTAACCGCATGAACCAGTCCAGACTCTTTGGCCTTGACAATCTCATCAGCTGGCGTATTATCAGTTAAGTACAGAGTCATCAAAGGCTCAAAGGTCTTGAGCGAATCATCACTCTGCGCATCAGCAGCTGCCTGCAAAGCAGCCACAATCCGTTGATGATAGGCTTGGGCCTGCTCAGTAGCCACTACCGGTGGCACCAGATTCGGCATAATGATCGCACGCTTCACCTGCCTGGCGGTATCAGCCACCACATGAGCTAAGGCCTCACCATCTCTCAGGTGCAGGTGCCAGTCATCCGGACGTACCAAGGTGATTTTATCCTCTGTAATTTGCATAATATATCCTAATCAAAAACTGCTTAAATCTTAGACTGTAGCTATTTTAGCTTTTTACTACAGTATTTAAAAATATTTGAGTAATTAATACCGTACAATATCACGCTTCGCGCGGAAGGCAATCACTTTGCCACTAAGTGCTGCGACTTACAATATTAAAGAGAAATTTTATGACCACCAAAAAAACAGCGCGTAAAACTAATAGCGCCTTTATGAAGCCTGTTACACCAAGTGCTGAGCTCGCCGTCATTGTCGGCGCAGCTCCCCTTCCACGCACTGAAGTAACCAAAAAAATATGGGATTACATCAAAGCTAATGACCTTCAGGATCCCGCCAATCGTCGCAACATTAATGCCGACGACAAATTACGCCCAATTTTTGCTAAAGATCAAGTTAATATGTTTGAAATGACTAAGTTAGTCAGTCAACACTTAACATCTACTAAATAATCCACTTAACAAAGAGAAAGTTATGATGCGTATCATGATGAACAGCAAAATTCACCGTGCTGTGGTGACAGAAGCTGATTTAAACTATATCGGTTCAGTAACCATTGACCGCGATATTATGGACGCGGTTGGTCTCCTAGCCAACGAAAAAGTAGCCATCGTTAACAACAACAACGGTGCCCGTCTAGAAACCTATGTTATCGAAGGTGCCCGCGGCAGTGGTGTCATCTGCTTAAACGGTGCAGCAGCACGTCTAGTACAAAAAGGGGATGTGATCATCATTATGTCCTATGTCTTTGTCAGCAACGAAGAAGCCCAGAACCACCGCCCCAAAGTAGCGATCATGAACCCTGATAATACCATTCAGGAAATTCTGGATTACGAGACAGAAGCAACAATCAAGTAGTCTTTTAAACGATAATATAAGTGAGTACTATCCATTCATCCAAGAGGCTTTTAGTACTCATCTTGTTTATTGAGAGTCCCTCTCATGGGACATTACTCATCTTTAAAAGGACAGACTATGTTTCCAGAGCATCGAGATTTAATCGCCAGACTACGCCAAGACGACCCCCATTTCGAAAAGCTGTTCGATCAACATAACGAACTTGATCACAAGATCATTCGTATGGAAAAAAATGCGGCCACGGCCATTCATGCTGACTTGAATATTGATCAGCTGAAAAAAGAAAAGCTTGCCCTTAAAGACAAAATCTACGATTTGCTACTTGAAGCCAATGGACAGGAATAAGTAGTCCGATGTGTATCGCCTATTTTCGATTTCAGCCCGAGGAAGAAGTTGCTTTATTTATTGCTGCTAATCGTGACGAGTTCCATGCTCGCCCTACTGCGTTTGCCGAGCGCTGGCATGATTCACACGCAATCATCGCTGGTCGTGATTTAGAGGCGGGTGGCACTTGGCTAGGCATGAATCGACAAGGCGGTACCGCTTTGATTACCAATATTCGAGATCCGCTCACCATGCGTAGCAGTGCTAAAAGCCGTGGCGCATTGGTGCGCGATGCCTTAATCCACCAAGCCAATCAGCCTCACCATTGGTTTGAGGACGAGCAAATGGCCTCTTTTCTAGCGTCTCAAGGGTCTCTAGAAGATTACAATGGCTTTAATCTCGTGTTTGGCGATACTCAAAAGCTTTATTATTTAAATAATTACGAACTACTGAAGCAGAACCACAAAGACCAGTTCATCACGGATAAGCGCACGAATACTAGCTACCAAGCTCATGAACTAAAAGCCGGTAGCTATACCTTGTCTAATGCTGATTTATATACGGTCTGGCCCAAAACTGAGGAGTTAAGTAAAAGTCTTGATGCCTTTAACCTTCACTCAATTCAAAGTAAGGCGCTGGCCGATCTAAGTAGCGGCACAGTGATTGATTTTACTAATGAGATTTTTGAAAAGCTCGCTGACAATAATCAGGCACCGGATCACTTACTACCAAAGACTGGTGTGAGCGATGGTTTTGAAAAGCTTCTAAGCAGCCCATTTATCATTAGTCCCGAGTACGGCACTCGCTGCTCGAGTATTATCCTGAGTTTTAAGGATGGCAGCTCATTTATGGCTGAACGTAGTTTTAATGCGGAAGGTCAAACCACCCACCAAGTCTTCTTCTATCAAAAAGCCGAACTGTTCCTAAGCTCAAATTAATAAAGGCAAAGCCTAAGCTTTGCCTTTATGAGTGACTTCTGGGTGACTTATATCACCTCAAAAAAACCGACTATTGTACAGCGTATAAGAATAGCTCAACACGGCGATTCATACGACGACCTTCTGCGGTGTCATTAGACGCGATTGGGTCATTAGCTGCACGGCCTTCAACCATCATGCGAGACTGACTTACACCCTGACTTGATAAGTAGTTAGTTACCGCTGAAGCACGGTTATTAGATAGCGGCTGGTTAATTGATATTGAACCTGTACTATCTGTATGACCAACTGACTTGATGCGTAATTGCTGATGTGCATTCATCTCAGCAGCTACTTGATTCAAAATCGGATATAAATCTGGTTTTAGATCGTATTTACCAGTATCAAAGGTCGCACTTTCAGGGATAAGCACCTTAAGGCTACCGTCAGGCATCTGAGTAGTCGTAATCCCTAGCTCCTGACCGCCAGCGTCGTTGATGTTACCACGTAGACGATCCCAGTTATAACCGACAATACCACCAGCTACTGCACCGATACCAGCACCAATACCTGCTGCTTTGGAGCTATCACCGATAAGGGCACCCAACCCAGCACCTAAGGCTGCGCCTACACCTGCACCCGTAGCAGTCTGTCCACCCTGAGTAGCACAACCGGCAACCATGGTAGCTGCTAAAACGATACCACCTAAACGCATAGACTTAATTTTCATAAGATTTCTCCTAGTCTCATAAAATACATCCAAGTAATTAATAGGCTACTTGGAATTTAAAATTACCCCTTCCGGTAATTCCTGATAGTGATCATCAAACTTAATATTATCAAAGCTTAAAACAATTATCGTTAATTAATTGTAACTGTCAAAGCAATCACCGTTCACAAGGGGAAATACTGAGTTTCATTTTTGTTTATTTTCATCCAAAACTAACGTTCTAGCGGCCTTGGATATCAATACAAAAACAAAGGGCAATATGGCAAAACTAATTAATAATGCAGCTGCAGCAGATTGAGTCCCAACTAAATCTCCACGCTTAAAACCGGCTACTGCTACTATCATACCCCCTAAAGCGGTACCAAGGGAAACCGCATAGAGCTGCACGGTGGTAATCGCACTGCTCGTCTGATTTTCCTGCCCCTTATCGGCAGCCACTAGAATACGCGATAAAATATGCGGCCAAGACATACCAACTCCTAAGCCGATACCTAATAAAGGAATCGCCATCACCCAGATTGCATCCATGACCGTACTCAACTCTTGCCAAGGCATCAACAAGCCAAGACTAAGTAAGCATGCCCCAGAGAGCAACGGACTAAACACCATTATTTTATTGACAGTCTGCGGTGATTTACCAGCAGTGATCAGCGAGCCTACAGTCCAGCCTGCGGACATCAACGCTGCCATATAACCAGCAAGTAAAGGACGCAAGCCATGGATATTTTCCAGAAAGTAAGGAATAAATACTTCTGTCGTAACGCCCATACTCAACATCACCACACCTGCAAAAAGTGCACCTACAGGATGCTTTAAAGAATAAAGCCCGGTTGGAAATAAGGGGTTTGTACTTTTTAGATCACTTCTGCCAATAGCGTACAGAATTAATGCAACACCCGTCAGCGATGCAATTCGTATCAACCAAGAGTCACCTAAACTACCGAGCGACAAAATGATGACTGAAAAGCTTAATAACAAAATTTTAACGATAGGAACATCACTTTTTCCAGCTACTTGAGTTGCAGCCTTTCTTTGGGGTACTTGAGTAAACACCAGAAAAGCAACGATTAGGGCCACGGGCACTGTAGACCAAAGTGCCATTCTCCACACACCATGCTCTGCAAACAAACCGCCAACAGCCGGCCCTGTTAATGTTGATACTCCCCACATGGTCGATATTAAGGCCATAGCACGGGGCCATAAATGGGTCGCAAAAACCAATCGAATGGAGGCATAACTAAAACCCAGCATCACTCCCCCACCCAGTCCCTGTATCGCTCGGCCACAAAGTAGAAAGGGCATCGTCGGGGCCATAGCTGCAAAGCTGGAGCCCAAAATAAAAATAAAAATACCCAGTAAATAACCGTTACGCAACCCTAATTGTTCAATTAAACGCACGGATAGCGTTGAACCAATTATTGAGGCCGCAACAAAAAGTGATGTGATCCACGCATAATAATGAATACCACCAATATCTCTGACCACTGATGGCATGATGGTAGTCACGATATAAACATTAATCGCGTGTACCGCTACACCACCACACAGAGCGATGGTGCGCAAACCGTTTTTTCCACTAAGAAGTTCACCCCAACCGCCGGATTTGGCGGGGGTTGATGAGTATTTAGACATGAGCATTAATTAACCGAAGAAACTTTTTGACAACTGCAGACGCGGCAATTGCCTAAGGTATACACTATATCAAATTACTACTAAATAAGGAGACAGCAATGACAACTCATGCACCATCTATCTTAGACATAAGCCGAGACCAAGACGTCGTTACCTTGACCTTAAATCGCCCTACTCAATTTAATGCGCTTTCCGAAGCACTCTTAAAAGCCTTGCTGGAAGCACTAGAGCCACTACAGGACGATGCACAATTACGCTGTCTAGTGATTGAATCACGTGGCCGTGCTTTTTGTGCCGGCCATGACCTCAAAGAAATGCGCAGTAAACCGGAGCTTGCCTATTACCGCGAATTATTCGCCACCTGTGGCGAGCTTATGCAAGCCATTCGACGGCTGCCAGTCCCTGTGATTGCTAAAGTTCATGGACTGGCTACGGCTGCCGGATGTCAGCTCGTCGCTGCTTGTGACTTAGCCATCAGTGCCGACACGGCTAAATTTGCTGTATCTGGTATCAATGTCGGGCTCTTTTGCTCCACACCAGCTGTCCCCTTGAGTCGCAACATTCAGTCTAAGCAGGCTTTTGAGATGCTCTTTACTGCCCGTTTTATTGATGCTCATACTGCACAAGACTGGGGGCTGCTAAATGACGTGGTCACAGCAGAAAAGCTAGATGAGCGGGTTCAACTTCTAGTTGATGATATTTTAAGTAAAAGTAATACTGCAGTGCGTTATGGCAAATCCATGTTTTACAAGCAACTCGCCATGCCCTTAGCTGAAGCCTATGAATACGCAGCTGAAGTGATGGCTCAAAACATGATGGAAGATGATGTTTCTGAAGGCATAGACGCCTTTATTGAAAAACGCCCCCCTATCTGGAAATCTTAGTTTGCAGGTAATCCCCAACACGCTCTTCAGACAAACCATACATAATTGCCAAGTTACTGATACTAAGCTCCTCCCGAACCGCACCATAGGCAAACACTTGCCCCTTAGCTAGCAAAAGCACCTCATCAGCCATCCTAGCTGCATGCTCAGGTTGGTGCGTACTGAGAAAAATAGATAAGCCCTGATCTTTAAGCTGCTGAATTTGCTCAATTACCAAAATTTGATTACCGAAATCCAGACTAGCAGTTGGCTCGTCTAGGATCAGCGCCTTGGGCTCCTGAGCTAAAGCCCTGGCCAAGAGGACTAACTGCTGTTCACCGCCACTCATTTCAGGGAATAGACACTCAGCCAAATGCGCTATTCCCAAGCGTTCTAGGCTCTGCAAGGCAATATCTTTATCCACTTTTGAGGGTGTTGAAAAGAGTCCGATATAGGCACTGCGGCCCATTAAAACCACCTCTAGCGCCGTATAGGCAAACAAGCTTTCACTCTGCTGTGGCACATAAGCAATTAATTGAGCTATATCGCGTCGTGACCACTGCTCCACTGCCTTACCATGAACAAAAACCCTGCCTGATAAAGCAGGTATCAATGCTAAAACCGTTTTAAACAAGGTCGACTTACCACTACCATTAGGACCTAAAAGGCAAAGCACCTGAGCGGCTTTTAGCGCTATCTCGATATCATTAGCAACGACTTTGTCGCCATAACCAATACTTAACTTCTCAGTTTTTAAAATCAACGGCTTAGCCACGGCGCCCACCCTTAATGAGCAAATATAAAAAGAATGGCGCTCCAATCAATGATGTTAAGACACCAAGTGGTAATTCGATATTCGCTGCATTTCTAGCTATCGTATCTGTTAAGGTCAAAAAAACAGCTCCAATTAATAGCGAAGTAGGCATTAAGCGGCTAAACTCTGAGCCCACCAGAAGACGGGCTATATGCGGTATGACCAGACCAACCCAGACAATGATACCTGCAAAAGAAACGACCGCTGCCGTGATTAAGGTTGCACAAGCAATCAGAATTAAGCGCAAAAGCCCGGTATTTAAACCCAAGGCCCTGCCATCCATATCTCCCAGACTTAGCAAATTAACACGCCAGCGCAAGAGAATGAGTGGAATTAGGCCAAGCAAGACAAAGGGTAAAGCCCAAAGTATTTCTCGTTGACTGACACTATTAAGACCCCCTAATAACCAAAAAGTCATGGTCGATAATTGAGAATAGGGATCAGCTAAAATCTTAACTAAAGAAATACCAGCCGACAATAAACTACCAATAGCGACTCCAGCCAAGACAAGCACTAAAACTGGATCAAAATGACGACTACTTGAGGACAACAAATAAACCAGAGCCACCGCCAACATACCACCAACAAAGGCAAAAAGCTGTACACCTGCAAATGGTAAATTCAGAAAAATGGCTAACACAGCACCTAAGCCCGCCCCCGCTGAAACACCTAAAATATCCGGTGACACCAGCGGATTTCTAAAAATAGCTTGATAGGTTGAACCAGCAACCGCCAACGCTGCCCCCACAACAATCGCAGCAAAGAGACGCGGTAGTCGTAACTTCCATAAGACGGAGTCAGCATCACTACCACCCTTTCCACCACTAAGCAGACTGTGCCAAAGCTCATTTAAAGCCAAAGGATACTTGCCACTCAGTAAGGAAAGAATACTCGCCAAAAACAATAGAATGGCTAAAATAATGATGAGTAGGCGCCAACGTGTTGCAAACAAAGCCTAACCCCTAAAATTCCCTAGTCAAGATAACTAACTTATAGTCGAGATGCGTAGCTAGCCTGAAGGTGAGCTGTTCAAATTCCAAATAGCCTTGCTGAGGATGATTGAAGCTGCGCTTACCACCATCACGTGCCTCAACCGTCCGATGTCCCCAGAGCTGAGCAAACTCCTCACTAGTCACGATAAACTTATCTAGAAAGTCACGTACTTCAGCTTCTTCCATATAGGAAGCAATATCGGCCCTAAATTCGGCTGCCGAACGACGAGCCCTATCTTCCCAGTTAACAATAATTTCTCGGCTAATAGACTCTAGAAAAATAAAACGTAATAAATTAGCTTGGCCTGGCTCTTGTTGTCCCGGCCATTCGCCAAACAATTCGTTTAACTGTGAATTAAAATAAAGAATATTCCAATATCTATCCAAAATATAGGCTGGTGTATTAATTTGATGCACCGAATGAGCAAGCGCTAACGGTAGACTACCAGCAGAGGCCTTTTCTATATCGGGATCATTTTGCTGAGCCAGTTGAAATAAATAAGCACGCTCTACCTTATTGAGGTGCAAGGCATCCGCCAAAGCAGACCAGACCTCAGCAGAAACTTTAAGATCTCGGCCTTGCTCAATCCACGTATACCAAGTCACGCTGATGCCGCTGAGCTGGGCCACCTCTTCACGTCTTAAACCCGGTGTACGACGACGCCCATAATCAGCTAAGCCGGCCATGCCAGGAGTGACTTTAGCTCGAGCCTGACGAAGAAAATCGCCTAGCTCCTTTTGCTTTAACGAACCCGCTCGAGCCATTTTAACCTCTGAAGAAAACTGACATACTACTCCAGTACGCTGCTTAGCTGACGCTTAGCCTGCCCCAATGAAATACCACAACGGTCTACATAATCATGCAACTGATCCTCGCCGATACTACCGACATTAAAATACGAAGATTCAGGGTGACTAAAATAGAAGCCTGACACACTGGAAGCAGGAATCATAGCGTAGCTCTCAGTGATATGCATGCCGATTTTCTCAGGCTCAAGCACCTCAAACATCTCGGCCTTGACCGTATGTTCAGGACATGCCGGATAACCTGGCGCAGGACGAGTACCTTGATACTTCTCGTCAATCAGCTCCTGAGTTTCCAGACTTTCTTCAGGAACATAGCCCCATAAGTCAGTACGTACACGATGGTGTAACGCCTCAGCAAAACTCTCAGCAAAACGGTCGGCTAATGCCTTAATCATGATGGATGAATAGTCATCACCCTCTGCTTCAAATCGCTCCACATGCTTTTCAATGCCTAGACCACCGGTTACGGCAAACATCCCGATATAATCCTTAACACCGCTATCCTTAGGTGCGATGTAGTCGGCTAAACACTTATTATAAATGCCGGGACGCTTTTTACCCTGAGAACGTAGATTGCGCCAAGTTAGTAAAACCTCAGTACGCGACTCATCTGTGTACAACTCAATGTCGTCGTCATTAACCGAGTTAGCCGGATAAAAACCAACCACACCACTAGCGGTTAACCAACGACCATCGACAATCTTCTTGAGCATGACCAAGGCGTTTTCATAAAGCTCTTTTGCTTCTTTACCTACCACCTCATCCTCAAGGATTTGAGGGAATTTACCAAATAGCCCCCAAGAATTAAAGAAAGGGCCCCAGTCAAAGAACTTAACGATTTCTGCTAAATCAAAATTAACAATCTCGCGACGACCAATAAACTTCGGCTTAGGTGGGGTGTAATTGGCCCAATCAATAGCTACTTTGTTAGCACGCGCTTCCTCTAAAGGAATCAAGGGATTAGTCTTGCGATTAGCATGACGCTGACGCACTAACTCGTACTCTTCAGCAAGTTTAGTCACATAACTATCAGCATCATCAGAGACTAGTGAAGTACAAACACCGACCGAACGGCTAGCGTCGGGTACATAAATCACCGGCCCTTCATATTTAGGGGCAATTTTAACCGCGGTATGAACTCGGCTAGTGGTTGCGCCACCGATCATTAAGGGGATTTTGCGCTCGACAAAATAAGGATCACGTTGCATCTCGGAGGCTACATACTGCATCTCCTCAAGACTCGGCGTAATTAAGCCTGAAAGCCCAACAATATCCGCATTAACCTCTTTGGCTTTGTTAAGAATATCAGCGGCCGGGACCATGACGCCCATATTGACCACCTCAAAGTTATTACACTGCAACACCACATCGACAATGTTTTTACCAATATCGTGTACGTCACCCTTAACCGTTGCAACGACAATCTTGCCCTTGGCACGAACGTCACCACCCGCGGCTTCGATCTGACGCTTTTCTTCTTCAATAAAAGGTACTAAATGGGCAACTGCTTCCTTCATCACGCGGGCTGATTTAACAACCTGCGGTAAGAACATCTTACCGTCACCAAAAAGGTCACCCACAACGTTCATACCGTCCATGAGCGGTCCCTCAATGACCTCAATAGGACGACCACCAGCTTCGTCAATTTGCTGACGAATCTCTTCGGTATCCTCAACAATATGGCTGGTAATACCATGAACTAGCGCATGAATAAGACGTTTACGTACAGGCTGCTCACGCCAACTCAGATCCTCTTCTTTGCGGGCTACATTACCGCGAATACTTTCGGCATGCTCAACCAAACGCTCAGTATTTGTACGATCGTCGTCAGGGTCAGTTTTACCCAAAGGCTCAATGCGATTAAAGACCACATCCTCAATCAGGTCTCGGGTCGTCGGATCGAGATCGGCATACACTCCTAACATCCCAGCGTTAACAATACCCATGGTGAGGCCTTCTTTAATCGCATAGTATAAAAAGACCGTGTGAATTGCTTCACGCATAATCTCATTACCACGGAAGGAGAAACTGACGTTAGATATGCCACCAGAAAGACGTGCATGTGGGAGGTTCTCGTGAATCCACTTCACCCCTTCGATAAAGTCTAAAGCATAACGATTATGCTCTTCTAACCCTGTTGCAATAGCAAAGACATTAGGGTCAAAAATAATATCTTCCGGTGCAAAACCGACCTCATCCACTAGGATGTGATACGCCCTTTCGCAAATCTCAATGCGACGCTGTAAATTATCAGCTTGACCCTGTTCGTCAAAGGCCATCACCACAACAGCTGCACCATAGCGCATACATAACTTGGCGTGTTCCTTGAACTCCTCTACCCCCTCTTTCATGGAAATAGAGTTAACTACCGCCTTACCCTGGATACACTTAAGTCCCGCTTCGATCACCTCCCACTTAGAAGAGTCAATCATGATAGGTACTCGTGAAATGTCTGGTTCGGAGGCAATCAGATTAAGGAAACGAACCATGCACTGCTTAGAGTCAAGCATGGCTTCATCCATATTAATATCAATAATCTGAGCGCCATTTTCGACCTGTTGACGAGCTACCGATAAGGCCTCATCGTATTTTTCTTCGCGAATTAAACGTAAGAATGCCTTACTACCGGTGACGTTAGTACGCTCTCCGACGTTAACAAAAAGGCTATCTTCGTCAATATTAAGAGCTTCTAAACCTGAAAGGCGCGTTTTAACCGGAATCTCAGGCACTTTGCGAGCTGGTAAATCCTTAACACTGTCACAAATCGCCGCGATATGCTCAGGTGTCGTACCACAGCAACCGCCAACCACGTTAACAAAACCCGCTTCGGCAAACTCTTGTAAAAGAGAAGAAGTCACGTCTGGAGTCTCATCAAAACCTGTTTCTGACATCGGGTTAGGTAAACCGGCGTTAGGATAAACACAAACGAAGGTACCGCAAATCTTGGCTAACTCGGCCACATAAGGGCGCATCAATGCAGCACCCAAAGCACAGTTCAAACCAATAGTAATCGGTCTAGCATGACGCACTGAGTTCCAGAATGCCTCAACAGTCTGACCCGAGAGAATGCGTCCCGAAGCATCTGTCACGGTACCTGAAATCATCACGGGCAAACGTACACCACGCTCCTCAAACACCGTCTCAACAGCAAAAATCGCTGCTTTGGCATTAAGCGTATCGAAAATTGTCTCTAACAACACAATATCAATGCCACCATCAAGCAGGCCATGAAGCTGCTCCGCATAAGCATCTTTTAATTGATCAAAAGTAATGTTACGGGCACCCGGGTCATTAACATCGGGAGAAATGGATGCTGTCTTTGGCTGAGGCCCTAAGGCACCAGCCACAAAACGTGGGTGATCCGGCGTGCTGAACTTATCCGCAGCCGCTCTAGCTAATTCGGCAGAAGCCTTATTAAGCTCATAAGCAATCTCGGGTAAATCATAATCTCCCTGAGCCACTCGAGTTGCACCAAAAGTATTGGTACAGACAACGTCTGAACCTGCCTCTAAATACTGCTCATGAATAGAAGAAATAATATCGGGGCGCACAAGTGATAACAGCTCATTGTTACCTCTGACATCCTTGTGATGCTCAACAAAGCGATCACCGCGAAAATCCTGCTCTCCGAGTTTGTAGGTCTGAATCATCGTCCCCATCGCCCCGTCAAGAACCAGAATTTTATCTGTATTAAGACGACGCGCAAATTCTGCACCATGAGTATAGGAAGAAATTGGATATGGTAAAGTTGGATAAGTCACTACAAACCCTTAAAATTAAAGCGAAATCAAACCTTGAATTATAACGTAGAAGCGACTGTAATGGACTGAACAACCCCATCATTTAAAGGTTTAGAATCTAAAAAACGTCATGAGCAACGCTCTCAAGAAAATAATCATCATTTTCAATTCTTATACATTTTGTTGCTTTTAAACATCATATTTTACGACTGCCCCCATAAAACTAATGGCTATCTCTAGTGCCATCTTTAAATCTTGTTACAATGCCTGCAGGATTGACGGGTGCTTATGGCTATTAAGACATACCTCTCTAGCTGCGTAAGTTAAATGGGAAGCAGAATGCTCAAACTCCACCCACTCCAATAGGATCTGAGCAAAACTGCGCTGCCCCCGCAACGGTAATTATTAATTAGTCTCCTAACTAATTAATCAAGCCCGATACCAGCCTGCAATCTACCTGATTTTT
>JAAYRZ010000150.1 GCA_012518515.1 Alcaligenaceae bacterium | reverse complement strand
GCGATGCGCTTATTGCAGCTGTCCGAGGGGCCGCGTAATTTTCAGGCCCTGCATCTAGTGAGTCAGTTTATAGAGGATAACCCTTCGCAGCGAGCGGTAAGGTTGTTTTACGCACATGTGCTGACCCGAGACAAGAAGTTTGATTTGGCCTTAAAAGAATTGGCCAAGATGAATGAGTATAATCCTGAAGATTTTGATTTGATTTATTACCGTGCGCAGGTTGAGTATCAAGCGGGTAATTTACAGGAAGCAGCGGAGTTTTTGGAGCAGTATTTGTCGGTGCAGAAGCAGCGACGCGAGTCAGTTCCTGATAATAGAACCACTGCTCAAGCTTCGGCTACAGATGCTTATTTTTTAATGGCTAAAGTTTATGAGGAGTTGGGTGAGTACCAGAAGGCGATTGAGCAGTTGGCGCAGATCGATGAGCCGCAAGTACGTAGTGATGTGCTGACCGAGCAGGCTTCTCTCTATATCAAGCTTAAGAGTTATACCCAAGCTCATGCCTTATTAGAACAAATCCAGCCAGATGATGATGAGGACGTCTATGTTCGTGCCTTATTGATGAATGCTACGCTTAGTCGTGAGCGTGGTGAGTATGAGCAGGGGCTGGAGTATTTGGAGAGGGCGCTCAAGTATTATCCTGATAACTTGTACATTCGGTATAGCCAAGCGATGATGTTTGAGCATAAGGGTGAGGTTGAGCGTGCAGTTGAGATATTAGAGCAGATTTTATTAGACTACCCCCACGAGTCCGAGTCATATAATGGCTTAGGTTATGTGTTAGCAGATAATAATTTACGTCTTGATGAGGCGGTCGTTTTGATTGAGCGAGCTTTAGCAATGTCTCCTGATAGCGTACATATTCAGGATAGTTACGGGTGGGTTAATTTCCGTCTAGGCAATTTGGCTCTGGCTAGGCAGTACCTAAAAATGGCTTGGGCCAAAGAGCCTCTAGCAGAATTAGCTGCACATTTGGCTGATGTGTATTTCAAATTAGGTGACGTCGAGCAGGCTTTTGAGTATTTACAAAAAGGCTATGACTTGGACTCGGATGATCGCGCATTGCAGGTAACAATGGAGCGTTTAGGTTATGAACCGATTGAAGTGATGGAGCCAGAGGCTGCAGATCAATCAGAGAGCAAAGAGGTAAATTAAGTGGCACAACGATATTTCAATAAGTTTTTAGGCATTTTGTTTTTATTTAGCCTTGTTTTTATTTCAGCTTGTACCTTAACTCCCAAGGTGGACAGGGAGTTACTCACCGAAGAAACTAGAATCGGTCGTTTTGCCGTTTTATCTTTTGATAAGCGTGAAAATCGCAATAAGGACGCGGTGCAGGGCGGTTTTGTTTGGCGCGACTATGGGCATAACCTTGAGTTGGATTTGACTAACCCTTTAGGTAATACCTTGGCCCGTGTTGAAGTGGGTGATTTCCAGTCTGTCTTAATTAATAGTTCTGGACAGCGTGTGTCTGCGCCTAGTCCGGATGACCTGATTGCCAGGGTGTTAGATGGCAGGCCTTTACCTGTTAGTGGTATCAGATACTGGGTCAGAGGTGAGTTGATGCCTCAAGAAGCTGCCGAGGCGGTAGAGCGTGATGCCGAGGGTAGGTTACAGTCAGCTTATCAAAATGGTTGGCAAATCAATTTAAGTGAGTATGATGCTAAAGGCCCAACTCGTCTGCATTTAATACGTAATGAGCATGCAGAACGTATTACAGTGCGTTTAACTGTTGACCAGTAGAAAGTAGCAATGAGTCGTATTTTTAAGCATCAGGCACCGGCCAAATTAAATCTTTTTTTGCATGTTACTGGTAGACGTGATGATGGCTATCATTTGCTCCAAAGCCTATTTGTGCCAATTGCTTTATATGATGAATTAAGTTTTAGCTTAACTCATCAGGGCAAGGTGCGGCGTCTGACGACTATTCCAGGCATTGCAGAAGAGGATGACCTGGTGGTCAAAGCCGCTTATTTGTTAAAGGCGCATGTAGAGCGGCCAGCGTTGGGTGTAGATATTGAATTGAAAAAAAATATTCCCAGTGGTGCTGGACTTGGTGGTGGCTCCAGCGATGCGGCCACGACTCTATTGGTTTTAAATGAACTTTGGGGTTTGCAACTAAGTAAAGAAGAGCTTTTACCTTTAGCGTTGCAGTTAGGTGCTGATGTGCCTTTTTTTCTTTATTGCACGCCAGCAGTGGTTGAGGGTATTGGTGAGCAGATTGTGCCGCTGGAGCAGCTGGGCAATCGTTTAAATAAAGCGCACTACGTTCTCTTTGTGCCAAAGTTGGCAATACCAACGGTGAGTATTTTTAAAGATCCAGACTTAACAAGAGATACGAGTAAATTAAGCTTGGAAGAGCTGAGTGAAGCGCTCAAGCTAATGAAGCAGCCTTGGCTTTATGGTCATAATGATCTTGAACCAGTCGCTTGCAAGCAACACTTGGTGCTGGCTGAGTTGGCAGGGTGGTTGAGAGATTTGGGGGTGGAGGCGCGTATGAGCGGAGCAGGTTCTGTGTTTTATGCGGCTTCTCCTACTAGAGAAGAGGCTGAGCTCATTCATCAGCGGGTAGAAGGTGCCTTAAATGATTTACCGCTAAGTCATCCACTCAACGCATTAGAAATGCGGTGTATTATTGTTGCTGCGCATACAGAAAGTTGATTTCTGAACAGTTGTTGCAGTTTTGATACAAAAAAGCGACAGTTTTATAGTAAAGCTAAAAAGGTCTTGCCTTTATTTCAAAAGCATGTATAATTTTATCTTTCAGGTGATGGGCTGTAGCCAAGTTGGTTAAGGCACCGGATTTTGATTCCGGCACGCGAAGGTTCGAATCCTTCCAGCCCAGCCATCCTATTGATGCTTTTAGATATTAAGATAGACCGTACGCTTACGCCTAGTGCAACACAGATTGTGTCATTCTCGGTTGTAGCTAGTGCGGTTTTTTTTGTGCCAAAATTCACCTCTCGGACACAATCTCAGGTATTGTCATGACCCATAATCCCAATTTGCACGAACAGCCCATTGATCCTCATCATTTTATGATTTTTACGGGGACGGCTAATCCACGTCTCGCTGTTGATGTTGTCAATCATTTAGATATGAGCTTAGGGCAGATGACAGTTGGCCGTTTCTCTGACGGAGAGGTGATGGTCGAGATTCTGGAAAACGTTCGCGGTCGTGATGTCTTCGTATTGCAACCGACCTGTGCGCCGACCAATGACAATCTAATGGAGATTATGGTGATGGTCGATGCGTTGCGTCGAGCATCTGCTGGCCGTATTACCGCTGCTATCCCTTATTTTGGATATGCTAGACAGGATCGTCGTCCTCGTTCAGCTCGGGTTGCAATTACGGCTAAGGTGGTGGCTAATATGCTTCAGCGTGTTGGTGTGGATCGTGTCCTCACGATGGATTTACATGCTGACCAGATTCAAGGTTTTTTTGATATCCCTGTTGATAATATTTACGCAGGACCTGTG
>JAAYRZ010000149.1 GCA_012518515.1 Alcaligenaceae bacterium | reverse complement strand
CGTAACCTGGTTTTATAAGCTTCCTGAATATGTTTTCTTGCTGCTTCTGCGGCATCCGTCATATCTTTTTATTCACAAAATTGTTGTATTGTTTGCATTAAATTTAATACCCTATTATATAGAGAATACCTTAAGTAAGGAGGTAGGCTATCTTTGTCCTCCGCCCATACTTTTATTTATTCATATCGGATAACATTTATCTAACATCTAATTAAACAACGCTCTTGTATTGACAAGTGGTATACACAAAAGTAAACTATTCTTGGAGGTGAACTATGTCACAACTCGAAGCTATTACCATCAATATTCGTGCCAAAGCGCGTCAACGCGATTTAATTGATCAAGCCGCATCAAGCCAAGGGCGCAGCCGCTCGGAATTCATGCTAGATGCCTCATGCAAAGCCGCAGAAGATGTACTACTAGATCAAACTTTCTTCAACTTAAAGGAAGAGAAATTCACTGAATTTCAAGCTTTGCTTGATGCCAAACCCACTGTCACTCCACTCTTACTACGGACACTAAGTGCCAAGGCACCTTGGGAAAACAATCGATGATGGCACCGCAGCCCCTGGCTGCTACACATCAAATCGAAAACTTCTACTCAGGTGAGCCAACACTAGATACTTGGTTACGTCGCCGAGCCATGAAAAACCAATTCAATGGCTCTTCCCGTACTTATGTGATCGTGAAAAATAATGAAGTCATCGGCTATTACTGCTTAGCAGCAGGTGCTATTGCCCATAGTGAGTCTCCAGCCAACCTCAAACGCAATCGGCCCGATCCTATCCCAGTTATTGTCTTGGGACGCTTGGCAATTCATAAAAAACACCAACAGAGTGGCCTTGGAACTGCACTCTTACGAGATGCCATTTTAAGAACATTACAAGCAGCAGAACTAACGGGAATTTCAGCACTCCTAGTTCACGCTCTATCAGAACAAGCACGAGATTTCTACCTATCGCGCGGCTTTATCGCATCCCCTATTCAGCCTATGACTCTATGCTTGCCACTACAAACTGTCCTTGCCACATTAGAGCAATTACATAAGTAATTTCGTCCTGAGAAAAGATAAAAGCATGAGTAAAAACATGCAGCCTTTCACTTTGAGATAAGTCCTTTTTTACTTAAATAGCGATTAATCAACTGGTAACTCGGACTAACCGTCAACAAAATAAATATCAATCGACTCACTTGAAAGCTAGTCACTAACGGCACGCCAAGCATTAAGACTTTAGCCGTGATAGCCATTTCGGCAATACCGCCTGGACTCATCGCTAAAATAGCTGTTGGGAGATAAATATCTGAGCGCTGTGCCACAATCACGCAAAACACAAAAGCTAACAGCAGATAAACTACGGTCATTAAGGTCACTGCACCTAAAAATCTCGGTGCTTGTCTAAAAAATCCGGGGCGATAATTACTGCCTAAAGACCAACCTAATAATAATTGACCTAATTGCTGAATTTCAGGCCGCAGATGACTAAAGACAATCTCATTAGCGGTAAAAAAAGCGGTGACCACTATGCCACCTAGCATCATGGCATTAGGTATCTTGATTCTATCTAAAATAAAACAAACTATTCCTGTCAGAGCAAATAGCTTAATCAAGCCTAAGATACTGTAATTAATCACTTGCTCTTGAACAATCAAGTCACCCTTTAAACCCAAAATCTGATAACTAAAGGGTATCAAAATCACGATTATCAAAACTCGTAAGCTATGAGAGGAGGCGACTAAAGACAAGTTACCCGAACCATTTCTTTCCGCCAGCACAACCATCTCACTAGCCGCACCCACAGTGCTACTAAAGTAAGCGGTCGCATAATCCACGCCACTTAATCGATACAAAATAGCCGAACCTACGATGCCAATAGCAAGAGCAAAAACACAACCGGCAATCACATATGGAAGCAGGTTTTTAATGATTTCTATAGTTTGAGGTGTAAAGTGCAGGCCCAATGCTATACCGATAATCCATTGCCCAACTTTTCTAAAGCTGGCATGACAAAGGATATTAGCCCCGTTAATTCTGAAAAGCGCAGTAAAAATCAATGAACCCAGCATCCATGGAATGGGTGCACCAATAGCAACTGCTATCAGTGAACCAGCAAGAGCAACTACGAAACCAAAAAATACTTGTTTAGCCATGAATGAATCATATGGTTGAATAAAGGCGCTAGCCTTAACTGACTAACGCCTTTTATCTTTAAAACAAAATTGCCAGACCCTGTCTGACTAACTAAGCTTATCTTTCTTAAAAACTGATCTCACCCAGAACGGCATCGTAAATTGCCAGAGCCTGTTTGATTTCGTCTTCATTAACCACCAGTGGCGGAGCAACGTGAATACGGTTTTCCGCCATAAAGGG
>JAAYRZ010000148.1 GCA_012518515.1 Alcaligenaceae bacterium | reverse complement strand
TTGGCGATATTGCAAAAGTTAGATTAGACTCTTAATCTCCTATCAATATAATTTTTCTTACAAAGAGAGACTCCTCAAATACTACGTTTTAAATAGATCCGTATTATCCTTAGTAGGCGCTGCTTGTTGCGCGTCGCCGATGCTGGCCAGTTGATTAATATGCACTGGATTGATTAGCGTGATCTCCGCTTGGTGTAGGCGGTCGAGAATGTCAAATAAGAGCTCCGTGCGTACTTGACCGACTAGGCGGGGGCTCGGCACATAGCAGGTGGCTGAGAGAATCAAACTGCTGCCATCGACGCTGTCTAAGCGTATAAATGGCTTCATATCACTAAGTACTAACTCATGCGCTTCAAACACTTCAAGAATCATATCGGCCACTATTCTTGGGTTGGTACTGATGGGTAGGGGCAGTTTGATTTGTACGCGACCTTCGCTTTTGTCTAGGGTCATATTGCGCACCGCTTTGGTAATAAACTCGGAGTTTGGCACAATCAAGGTTGAGCGGTCGAGTAATTGAATTTCGGTGGCGCGGATATTAATCCGTTTAATATCGCCATCGTCATTGCCAACGACGACCCAGTCGCCGACTTTGACGGGTCGCTCAGTTAATAAAATCAGGCCAGAGATAAAGTTCTGCACAATTGACTGTAAACCAAAGCCAATACCCACTGAGAGGGCACTGGCGACCCAAGTGATTTTGTCAAAACTAAGCCCTAGTGAACCTAACCCTAAGGCAATCACAGCGACCCCACCGAGGTAACCGGACATGGTGGAGATACTTGATTGAACACCTTTTTCTAGATCGGTATTAGGAAAGTACTTGTTTTCAAGCCACGCCTTAAAGAGTCGAATTAACCAAAAGCCTAATACAAAAATTAATACGGCGCTGATAATGCCGCCCGTGGTCAGTGCAAAGGTGTTACCAGCCAGTAGGGTATTCAGCATACTACTAGCTGTTGCGAGTCCAGCGATATTAGCTCCAAAAGGCCATAATAAAACCTTAATCAGGGCGTAAATCAAGGCGACCTTACTTATCGCGGACAAGACAACAATTAGTTGATTGAGTAAATTCTCGCTTACCTCATAGGCTTTGATCAAATAGCCGCCGAGCAAGGCTTGAGAGCCCAAGAGGGCCTGAAAAAGATCATCGGCTAATTTCCACGCGATATAGAAGCCTGAGACGACTAATATCGTCCAGACTAACTGATTCACCATAAAGGAGCCGAGGCTCACATAGCCCGTGAGTGTAATGAGGGTTGAGAGCAGAGCAACTAACCAAGCCACCGCAATTAAACTCATAAACCAAATGGGGTAACTGGGACGTTTTAGTCCGTCGTTTGTCTCGGTTTGGCCAGTTTGTTGTGGTGCGCTTTGATTTAAACGAACACGGCCATGCGATAAACGCGTGAAAAAGCTCAAACTTAATAAACTCAGTAATAGCGTAAACAGCGATTTGATACTGACTTCACTGATAAAACTTGTCTCTGCGTAATTTGCAGTAATCGTCACAAATTGATAGATGAGTGATAGTAGTGTTAAGAAAATGGTGTAATGACGCAAACGATAGGCTTCCTGATCATTCAAATTGACTAGCCGCCAAGTGTCACGCTTAACACAGAGAATCGCATTACCCAGCCCATAAATAATGGTGGACAGTAAGACAGCGTAAAATATTTTCTGTAAATACGCAATAAATTCAGGACTTAAGATGTCGTGCCAATTAAGTCCTGCGTAAAATAATAAGCAGACTAAGCCTACTGAGAGTACTCTAAACAGCACCCGGGAGAGTGCATAAAATGAACGTCGTGCTCGACCTGTAGGGATGACCTTAATTAAGACGAGGTTGAGCATTTGTTTGAGAAAACGATGGGTAAACACAAACGCCACAACGCTTAGCAATAGACCGATGCCAAAGGGCCAACGATGCTCAGGACTCGATGCATTTTTAGCGATAGCAGATACCTCGTCTTTAAATGCTTCTAGCTGCCCCATGTCACTGGCCCATGCTGAGCCCCATTGACTCCAAAAGCTTGGGCTTAAGATGCTGTGGACTTGCAGAGATAGCTCGGCTTTAAAGCGCTGGCGTCGTTCAGCTACGAGGAGCTGACTTTTCTCTTCGGCCTCACCGATAATTAGGATTAAATGCTTACGTTGCGCATCCAACTTTTCGTGTTCTTTTTGTAAAACACTTCGTTGCTCAGCAATAAATACCGTCTCAGGGGCTGCATCGGCTTTAACGGGTTCTTGTGGTTTTTCTTCGGTAGGAGGCGCTTTGGTTGCGGGATCCGCTTCGGGTGATACAGCAGGCTTAGTGATGCTTTTCAACTTGTCGTCTAAATCAAGTACTTGCTCAGTCACCTCAGTCAGTAAAAGCTGAGCCTGTTGCTTGATTTTAGCGAGTTTTGAGGTGAGACGCTGTAAGTCGCTATTGTCCTTACTTGTACTAGGAATCGCTTCTAATTGCACTTGTAACAGCTCAAGCGTGACCGGTTCAGGAGTAACAGGGCTTTCCACCGTTGAGGCTAAGGGCGAAAATAAGCTAAGTAATATAGCCAATATAAAAACTAAGAAGGGAATACGCATCATGTCTAACGGTGAGATATTTACTAAGCAAGGACTTCAGTGGCTAGCTCTAGGGCCTAAGGGTTGAAAACCAGAAGTTTAAGTGTACACCCTAAGCTGCCAAGATATGCGAGGACTATGTGTATAAATGTAGCAAAAACAGGGACAAAAGGAGTCTAGACTGTCATCAAAATCAGAGACAT
>JAAYRZ010000241.1 GCA_012518515.1 Alcaligenaceae bacterium | reverse complement strand
CGTAACCTGGTTTTATAAGCTTCCTGAATATGTTTTCTTGCTGCTTCTGCGGCCATCTCAGGGTCTCGTGCTTCTAGTGCTTGAACAATTGCTTCATGCTCATTACGAGCTTCATCAGGTCGCCCCCTTTCTGACAATGTACTATTACCCAATAAAAGCATTGAGTTTTGTAAAGCCTGTAGCGTTTTTAATAAAAAACGATTATGACCACATTGGTAGAGAACCTGATGAAACATACGATTATTATTTGCTATTTCTACAGCGTCTGTCATTTCCCTATCTGCTTCCATCAATGTGCGTAACAAAGAAACCTCCACGTCCGTCGCGTGTTTAGCTGCTAAAGAAGCCGCTGTACTCTCTAACACACCACGCATTTCATATAACTCACTGACTAAACCCTGATCAAGTTCGGTAATAATCATGCCTCGATGGGGGTCATTAGTTACTAAGCCCTCATTGACTAAACGGTTAAGCGCTTCACGCACAGGCGTACGACTGATGCCCACACTTTTAGCTAGCTCAGTTTCACGCACTCGGGTTCCCGGCTGCAATGAGCCATCCTCAAGCCCCCGAATTACATATTGGTATGCTTGCTGTGCTGAGGTTGTTCCACGCTGCTTATTATCGCCCTCTGTCTCATCCAATAATGAAGTTTTTTTAAGTAGCAACTCAGCTGCAATCGCATCTTTTTCTGTTGTCGTCATATCTTTTATTCACAAAATTGTTGTATTTTTTGTCTCAAATATATCTCTATTATATATAAAAAATACATTAGGGGTTTTATGTATACAAAAGAATACATTAGTTGTGTACAATTAAATTCATTATGTACACAAATGAATACATTAGTATTCTTAATCAATTTTTTTTAATATTTAAATGGACCTGCACGATATGGATCAACTTTATGATGTCATCGTAATTGGCGGAGGAAATGCAGCCTTATGTGCTGCCTTAAGCGCCAAAGAGCAAGGCGCTAAAAAAATTGCCTTAATAGAAAGCGCACCAAAAGAGTGGCGCGGCGGCAATAGTAGCCACACTAGAAACCTTCGTTGTATGCACAATGAACCCACTGACGTACTCACTGATAGTTACACTGAAGATGAGTACTTTGAAGATGTTTGGCGAGTCACCAATGGCCAAACCAATGAAAACATGGCCCGTTTTGTCATTCGTTCAACAGTGGACGCAACCGCATGGATGAAAAAAAATGGGGTTCGTTTTCAGCCTTCTCTTGGCGGTACCTTACAGCTAGGCCGTACTAACGCCTTCTTCTTAGGCGGTGGGAAAGCCTTAGTCAATGCTTACTTTAAAGCAGCTGAAAAATCAAAAATTAACATTTTTTATGAAACTGAATGCACTGGCCTGACGATTAATAACAATTGCTGTGAGTCCATCACGGTAATACACAAAGGCCGAGAAAAAACCATGCGCGCTAAATCCTTTGTAATTGCTGCCGGTGGCTTTGAATCAAATCGCGAATGGCTCGAAGAAGCTTGGGGACCAGCTGCCAAAAACTTCTTAATTCGTGGTACTCGTTTTAATCAAGGTGTCGTCCTAAAGGAATTAATTCGCAATAAAGCAATGATTATTGGCGACCCAACACAAGGTCATGCAGTAGCTATTGATGCTCGTTCCCCTCTTTATGATGGCGGCATTGTTACCCGCGTTGACTGTGTCTCTTTAGGTATTGTTCTTAATAAAAATGGTGAACGCTTTTATGATGAAGGCGAGGACTTCTGGCCAAAACGCTATGCCATCTGGGGACGTTTAGTAGCTAAACAACCAGATCAAGTGGCCTATTCGATCATTGATCAAAAGTCCATCGGTCGTTTCATGCCCTCAGTCTTTAAATCTATTCAAGCTGACACGCTAGAATCCTTAATTAAAAAGCTGGAATTACCTTTAGAGCAATCACTTCAAACGATTGCTAACTATAACGCCGCTGTACAACCTGGCACTTTTGATCACAGTATTCTGGATAATTGTCGCACTGAAGGTTTAGCTATTAATAAAACTCACTGGGCCACCACAATTGATAAAGGGCCCTTTTACGCTTACCCACTAGCTACTGGTATCACATTTACCTATATGGGCGTCAAAGTAGACAAAGAGGCCCGTGTCACCATGGCTGATGGCTCAATGGCTACCAATTTATTTGCAGCTGGAGAAATTATGGCCGGCAACATTTTAACTCAAGGTTATGTAGCCGGATTTGGTATGGCTATTGGGACAGTTTTTGGTCGAATCGCAGGCAAGGAGGCCGCAAAAAATGCTAACGCTTGAAAAACTTCTTGAAGAATCAAAACACTCTATCGGCATTTGTAACTCTTGTCGTTACTGTGAGGGTTTCTGTGCCGTATTCCCTGCTATGGAAAAGCGCCTAGATTTTACTACTGCTGATATGCACTATCTATCTAATCTTTGCCATAACTGTAGCGAATGCTTTTATGCCTGTCAGTATGCCCCTCCGCACGAGTTTAATGTAAATATCCCACAACAATTAGCACAAGTTCGCCTTGGTACGTATACCGAATATGCGTGGCCCAAAGGCATTGCTAATCTTTTTGTAAAAAACGGGCTAATTGCCTCTTTAATGTTTGTCCTAGCTTTAATCATATTATTTGTTGGGGCAAGCCTATTCAGCTCTTCAGGCCCTATTAATGGCGACTTCTATGCTATCTTCCCGCATAATTTCTTAGTTATCATATTCGGCTCTGCTTTTACCTGGATGCTTCTAGCCATTTTGATCGGCTTCAAAAACTATCTAAAAGACATAGAACCTGATACCAAATCGCTTTTTACTGTTGGAAATGTCAAACAGGCTTTATCTGACGCGCTCAGCATGAAATACCTCCATGGTAATATCAAAACAGGCTGTACCTACCCAGATGATAATATTTCACCCTGGCGTCGTTACTTCCATCACTTTACCTTTTACGGTTTTATGCTTTGCTTTGCAGCCACTTGCAGCGGCACAGTTATGCATTATTTATTCGGTATGGTAGCGCCATATCCATTTTTTAGTGTACCGAAGATCTTAGGAACTGTTGGCGGTGTTTCATTAGCCATTGGTACTGCCGGCTTATTTGTACTTAAAACAAAAGCTGATGAAAGCATTAAAGATATTCGCCAAATGGGTATGGACTATGCTTTTATAGCTTTATTATTCCTTACTGCCATTACTGGTTTAGCTTTAATGGTCTGGCGCGAGACGGGGGCTATGCCTGGGTTGTTGATCACTCACTTAAGCTTAATCTTGGCCTTATTCGTAACGATGCCATTTGGTAAGTTTGTCCATGCATTTTACAGATTTGGCGCTTTATTAAAATACGCCAAGGAATCAAAAGAAGACACACATTAAAAGAGCCTTTTTAATACCTTAAGCAAAGGGGAGACTATTTTTAGTCTCCCCTTGTTTTTATTTATTCATCTCAAATGTTATTTAATATTTTATTGAACAATAATTTTGTATATATAAGTGGTATACAGAAAAGCAAACTACGGTTGGAGGTGAACTATGTCCGATTCGAAGCTATTACCATCAACTCACTCATAACATTTCGTTCTAAAAAAATACACATTTTTTTCACTTTGAGATAAGTCCTTTTTTACTTAAATACTTACTAACAAACTTATAACTTGGACCTACAGTCAATAACACAAATATCAAGCGGCTGACCTGAAAGCTAGTGACGAGCGGTGCCCCTAACATCAACACTTTAGCGGTTACTGCCATTTCTGCAAGACCACCGGGACTCATAGCCAAAATCGCAGTAGGAAGATAAATATCAGACATATAGGCTACAACAGCACAAAAAACAAAGGCTAAAAGTAAATATATCACCGTCATCAAACTAACCGCTCCCAAAAAGCGGGGCGCTTGTTTAAAAAATCCAGCTTTATAGTTACTGCCTAAAGACCAACCTAAAAACACTTGCCCCATCTGTTGAATTTCTGGTTGCAGTTGAGTAAAAACAATCTCATTAGTCGTCAGTACCGCAGTAACAATAATCCCTCCTAACATCATGGCATTTGGCGCTTTAATTTTTTCTAAAACAAAACAACCTACGCCCGTCAAAAGCAATAATTTAATCAACCCTAAGTAGCTATACTCGACAACTTGTACCTGTGATGCTAATTCTCCCTTCAAACCTAAAAACTGATAACTAAAGGGAATTAAAATAACAATAAGCAATACACGCAAGCTATGAGCAGATGCCACCAGAGACAAATTGGTAGAACCATTTCTTTCAGCTAGCACTACCATCTCGCTAGCGCCTCCTACGGTGCTGCCAAAATAAGCAGTGGCATAATCAACGCCGCCCCACTTATACAAAATCCCTGAACCCAAGAGCCCAATAGCAACCGCAAAAAAACAACCAGCAATCACATAAGGCAACAGGTTTTTAATAATTTCAACCGTTTCAGGTGTGAAATGAAGTCCTAGCGCAATTCCAATAATCCATTGCCCTACCTTTCTAAAACCAACATGGCAAAGAATATTTGCCCCATTGATTCTAAAAATAGCAGTAAATATCAATGAACCTAAAAGCCAAGGAATAGGAGTCCCTATAGCCACTGCAATCAGAGAGCCTGCAAAAGCTACTAAAAAACCGAAAAACACCTGTTTAGCCATATCCAATACACACCCAAAACAACATCATAGATAGCAACATAACAGACTATCCCTAAACATAAAGTATGTCGACAAAAAAACTGGCGCTAGCGTTGATATGCTAGCGCCAGTTTACCTAAGTGAACACAATCAGCGCATTAAGTCGTTATCTTAGTTTGCCGGAGCCTTCCTACCTCCAATCCAACGACGCATCATCGGTGGAAACACAATCACTGATATTGCTAAAACCCATAAAGCAATTGAAATATTACTCTGGAATAAAATACCTAACTCACCATTACTAATAGATAAAGCACGTCGTAAATTTTGTTCCATCAAATTACCTAAAACCACACCTAACACCAGAGGGGCTAACGGCACATCAAGCTTCCTGAAGAAATAACCTACGAGCCCGATAATAACAACTAGATATAGGTCAAAGTTAGTACCATTTAAAGCCCAAACTCCAATAAAACTAATCGCTAAAATACCTGGAACCAATAACCAAGAAGGGATGTTAAGCATTGCAGCAAAGATTCGGACCATAGGGATATTCATCATCAACAACATAAAGTTAGCAATAAATAGTGATGCAATGAGTCCCCACACAATTTGTGGCTGATACTCGAATAAAGCAGGTCCTGGTGTAATATTATAAAGTGTTAAAGCACCCATCATGACGGCAGTAGTACCTGAACCTGGTACACCTAATGTCAACATGGGAATAAATGAACCTGTCGCAGAGGCGTTATTAGCTGCTTCAGGTGCAGCCAATCCCCGTAAGTCACCCTTGCCGAATTGCGCTTCAGAATCACGTCCTTCAGCAAGCTTTTTCTCTGAAGAATAAGCTACCGCTGATGCTACACTTGCTCCAGCTCCCGGTAACACACCAACAATAAAACCAACTAGACCACCGCGCACAGAGGTCCACCAAGTTTGTCTTAGTTCTCTGAAATTAAATAGCTTTCGTTCACTCTTTGGAACACTAATTGAGTGTCCTCTAAGGAGATTCTCAAGCATTTGCAACATTTCGGATACGGCGAATAAGCCAATAACCACTACAACAAAATCAATTCCATCTGACAGATTAGTAATATCAAAAGTATAACGATAAACACCTGAGTTAGAATCAACCCCTACTGTTGAAATAGCCAGTCCAGTCAAGGCAGCAATAACCCCTTTGACTGGTTGCTCACCTAATAAACTAGTCAAAGCACAAAAAGCAAAAACCATCAATACAAAATACTCAGCAGGTCCAAAAGCGACTGCCCACTGAGCTAATAGCGGCGCAAATAACAGCACACCAAAAATAGCAATTGTTGAACCTACAAACGATGACCAAGCAGACAGTGATAAAGCAACCCCTGCCAACCCCTTACGTGCTAATGGATAACCATCTAAGGTGGTCATAACTGCAGAAGCTTCACCTGGAACGTTAATTAGAATTGAGGAGATGCGTCCACCATACTCTGCACCAACATAAACCGCCGCTAGCAGAATCAATGCACTTTCTGGAGGTAATTGCATTGCAAATGCAATCGGTACGAGCATGGCTACGGCATTAATTGGCCCAAGACCGGGCAGCACACCAACAATCGTGCCAATAACTCCACCAATAGCTGCGATAAGAAGATTTAAGCCTGAAAAAGCAACCCCCATGCCCAACGCTAAATGCTCTAAAACTCCGCTCATAGTACACCTCGCAATAGACCTTCTGGCAATACAACATCTAGGCCTTTGTCAAACAAAAAGAAGAACAACACTGACATGACAACACCACCAATAATTGCCTGTAGCCAAGTCGCTCCAAAAAGTTTTCCTACTAAAACCACCATAAGAGTAGTAGAAATCACAAAGCCCAACATTTGAAAAAAGAAGGCATATAAAACGATATAACCCACCATGGCAAGAATACGAAGATTGGCGCTTCGAGTATTTGCTTCAGCTTCATTACCACCTTTAAAAAGCAGAATCAAACCACAAATGGCCATGACAGCAGCAATCAATAATGGAAAGGCTTTAGGGCCGATTGGTTCATAAGAAAAAGGCGGTTCTAAATCGTATCCGAAGATAGTTAAAAACGCAGCAAAAAGAATCGCCACGACACCGAGGGTGCGATCAGTTAATTTCATCTTTATTTTCCCCGTAAAGATTTTTGAGATACCGCTAAAGCCATAGTCCGGAGATGTGCTATGGCTTTAGCTTAATATCGTCTGAAGTAGTTAAATCTAATTATTTTTAAAACTATCTCATCAGACCGAAACTTTCAGCCAACTCTGCGTATTCTTTGACACGATTTTTGACATAGTCGTCAATTTCTTTACCGGCAACATCATTGGGGAATAGGCCTTGTTGCTGCTGAATTTCCTTATAAGCGTCTGTTTTGTACAGTTCATTAAAGGCATCAACCCACCAGTTATATTGCTCATCAGTCACGTCGGGTCCAACGTAAAAGCCGCGCATAATGGACCAAACAATGTCGTAACCCAGCTCTGTAGCAGTAGGTACATCACTTAAAATCCCAGGTAAGCGCTCCTCGCTAAATACGGCTAAAACGCGCATATCAGACCCACCCTGAATAGCGCCAATAGCTTCCCCTACACCAGTCGAAAGAATATGAACATGATTACCACTTAATGCGGTCGCAGCCTCACCACCACCTTCAAAGGCAACAAAACGAATCTTCTTATAATCCACCTCAGCAGCTCTACCGGTTAACGCTACAACCATCCAGTCTTGACTGCCTACAGAACCACCAGCCCCAAAAACCACTTTACTTGGATCGGCTTTTAATGCTTGAATCAAATCATCTAAGTTTTTATAAGGTGAATCCTTAGTAACCATTAAAGCGCCGTAATCAGTACCAACGCTAGCCAACCATCGAACATCATCTGCGGTATAGCGACCAAATTTACCCTGAGCTAAATTCAGTAAAGAACCACCAGAGAAAGCGACAATTGCGTTAGGGTCATCTCTGCGCTGAGCCACAATATTATTATAAGCAACAGCGCCAATACCGCCCGGCATATAAATTGTGCGCATCGGATTACTTAACAGCTCACTCTTTTGAAAGCTGTTAACTGCAATACGACAGGTTAAATCAAAACCGCCTCCTGGTTGAGCCGGTGCCACACACTCCGGACGGTTAGGTTCTTGTGCTTGTACTAAGTTAGTGGAAAACACGAAACCACAGGCTACCAATAGGGCAGATAGTTTTTTGCTGATACGCATAGTGACTCCTTAATATATTTATAAATGTTTGGTACGTGCTAACAATAACTTTAAGAAGCTTTCGATTAGCTTTCAAAGTTAAAAAGTCTAGGGAAAACACCGATAAATATCACAACATTTACTAACATTTTTGAAAATCAAAGACTCTTATCAGCTATATCTTGAATGATTATCTCAACTAGTTTTTCTTAAATATCAAGCGGGTACAAAGACCTTCACCCGCTTTATTATTAAAAACCTCAAACTGCCCACGATGAATTTCCATTACACTCTGAACAATGGCTAAACCTAAACCAAAGCCATCCTGCTTTTTGCCCTCTTCCCCTCGTCTAAAACGCTTTCCCGCACCCGCTAAATCATCTTCGCTCATCCCAGGGCCATTATCTTTTAGCTGTAATATGACTTCAGAGCTGCTATCAATCACTGAGACTGTGATTGTTGAGCCTTTAGGACAATAACGGATTGCATTCGTGATCAAATTACTCAATGCCTCACGTATTAACCAGTCTATACCTTTAATTTCAATTGGGTACGGTGTCGATTCAAAACCATAATCCATTTTCTTTTTAATAGCCATCATCACATTATCGGACACCACCTGCTCAGTTAAAGCGTTTAACTCAAGCACTGCATACTCTTCTGGATTACCATATTCTCCAGCTGAGCCCTGTACCCTAGCCAAGCTTAGAAACTGATTGGTTAAATTGACAGTCTGTTGTAGACGATTTTTAGCTGCCCCTAATACCTCCTGTAACTCAGGGGACTCAGTCAAGCTTTCAGCGTATTCTAATTGCGTATGTATTACGGACAAGGGTGTCCGTAACTGATGCGACGCATCATTAAGAAAAACTCTTTGTTGCTCAGCCTTTTTAGCGTAACGCTCAATATGACTATTAATAGCTGTTGTTAGAGGTCGCATTTCACGTGGCAAAAGCTTTTCATCAAGCGGCCGTAAATCATCTAAACGCCGATTTTCGATATTTTTTGATGCAGTTTTTAATAAAGAAGAGGTTAAAACAACAGCAAGATAAATAAAAACGACAAGCAATAATAAAATGATGACATTACTTAAAATGGTTTCCCACATAAATTGCTGTATCACCCGGTTCCTGTCTTCTTGTGTCTCAGCAACTTGAATCAATAACGATGAAACTGAGCGATTTTCTAAAACTAAAGGCATCTCTACAAGCATGCTCGCAACCCTGACGGGCTCATCTAAATAAACTCCATACTCAAAATATGGAATATTAAATTCCAGCTGCTCCTGCGGTGTCGGTAAATCAACATAACCAATTTCAGTTAAACCGTCACTAGTAATAACTCTAAAATAAACTTTACTACTCGTTGTCAGCTCCAGCAGTTCTAGCATATAAAAAGGCTGCTCCATACTGATTCCACCACTTTCATAATGCATATTTTTAGAAATAGCATAAAGAGCACCAGCTAAAGAACGGTCAAATGCTTTATTAACGTGCTCGTCTATATTGGCAATCGAACTCCATACAGTAAACACCATCACACACAATGAAGACGGCAATAACAGCCAAAGCAACAAGCTTTTAAAACTACTGTCACTTAAATATTTAAGCAGCGATTGACGTAAATTATTCATAGAACAGACAACTAGATCTTTCCAAAAGCCTAACTCTTAATCACACTCAGTTTTTTGTAAACAATAACCAATACCACGCAAGGTTGTAATCTCAACAGAGGTGGTGAGCAATTTTTTGCGTAAACGGTGAATAATCACCTCAATGGCCTCAAGACTAAGATCACTATCCGCATCGATCAATCGGTCAAGGATAAACTGCTTAGAGATTGGCTCACCACTCTTTAACATCAAAGCTCTTAGAACAGCCAACTCACGAGGTGTTAGCGCTAATGGCTCCCCATCGAGCGTGAATTGATGGCTACTTAGATCCAATTTTAAATTACCTAAAGACAAACCCTGTTTTTCAAGCCCTCGACTACGCCTGACAAGCGCAGTAAGACGCGCCTTTAACTCCTCTATACTAAAGGGTTTAGCCAAAAAGTCATCGGCACCCAATTCTAAAGTCTGTACCCGCTGAGTCAAGGTGTCGCGCGCAGTTAATATCAAAATAGGTGTATAAATCTCTAGCTCGCGAATCTTTTTAATTAAACTCACCCCATCGATTCCTGGCAAACCTAAATCCAAGATAATAACGTCAAAATCCTCAACGCCTAGTCTTTTAAAAGCTAAAGCGCCATCACTAGACCACTCCACTATCCAGTCACTATTTTGTTGTAAGCTCTTGCTTAGCCAATGGGCTAAATCATGCTCATCCTCAACAAGGAAGATCCTCATAAGCCACCATCATATAGAAAAAATGCCGAAGCAAGTCATAAAGATTGCCCCATCATACTAAGGAAAACATCAGCTTGCTAATCGACAAATAAACGTATATTTTAAGCTAAAACGATGTCACACTTAGACCATTATAAGTCTTTACACGGAGCTAACTATGCACAAAACAAAAATCGTCATGCTGGATGACTGGGAAAACTTCTTTACGTCAAATATAGACTGCTCTACTTTCGGGGATACAATTGATTTTAGGGTTTATCAACAAACCCTCTTAGGGGACAAGCTGTATGATGCGATTGCAGATGCTGAAGTAATTATCCTCCTGCGCGAACGAACTGCGGTTAACCAACACTTTATCGATCACGCTCCTCATTTAAAACACATTATTTGTACCGGTAATCAAGTACGTAATTTGGATGCTGAAGTGGTAGAAAAAGCCGGCATAAGTGTCTCTTTTGCCAAGGGAGGTGACTCAAAATCTTCCACTTGTGAACTCGCTTGGACTTTAATTTTAGCCTCCTTTAAGCAACTAGATAAACTTAGAGTAGGCCAACATCAACCTCTATGGCGCCAACACGCCGACAAACAGCCAGCATTCATCCCCCCTACACTGAGAGGTAAGCAATTAGGGATTATAGGTCTGGGAAGTATCGGCCAAAAAGTAGCTACTGTAGCCAAAGCCTTTGGTATGAATGTAGTCTGTTGGAGCCCTAACATGACTCCTGAACGCGCTGCAGAGCATGAGGTTGAAGCAACAAGCCTAGAAAACCTATTAAGTAGCTCTGACGTTATCAGCATCCATTTGGTCTTAGGCGAAACTACTCGCCATATATTAAATGCTCAAAATTTATCTTTACTAAAAAGAAATGCTATCTTAGTTAATACCTCAAGAGCAGAGATCATTAATACAGAGGCATTATTAACAGCATTGAAAGAAGAGCTGATTTTTTATGCTAGCGATGTTTTTGAAACAGAACCTTTGCCAAGCGATCACCCCTTTTATTCGCTTGACAATGTCTTGATGTCTGCACACTTTGGTTTTGTTGCTCAAGAGGTGTACCAATTATTTGCAGAAAATATCACTAAAGAGCTAAAAGCTTATCTTTCTTAAAAACTGATCTCACCCAGAACGGCATCGTAAATTGCCAGAGCCTGTTTGATTTCGTCTTCATTAACCACCAGTGGCGGAGCAACGTGAATACGGTTTTCCGCCATAAAGGG
>JAAYRZ010000147.1 GCA_012518515.1 Alcaligenaceae bacterium | reverse complement strand
TGCTACATTTTTGCTACAGACATAAAAAAAGCTCGATTTAAACATCGAGCTTTTATCAGTAAAACTAAGATAAATAAATTACTTAGTATTTACAGCATCCTTAAGTGCTTTACCCGGACGGAACTTAGGAACGATCGCTTCAGGGATTTGAATCTCTTTACCAGTCTGTGGATTACGACCAGTACGAGCAGCACGAACTGAAGTATCAAAGGTACCAAAACCAATTAAAGTCACTGGCTCACCAGCTTGTAAGGTAACTTTAACTTGGTTGATCATGGCATCTAAGGCGCGGCCGGCAGCAGCTTTAGAGATTTCAGCTTCGTTAGCGATTGCTTCGATTAACTCTGTCTTATTCATTCAGGTAACCCCTTATTTAATTAATATTTTGAAAATTAGTGGAAATTGGCGACAGCTATATACTTATGTCTACCGCAGACTAGCACTATATTCGCTAGAAATCAGAGGATTGTCAAGAAAAACTTGCTCTAACAAGCCCCTCAATATCGTAACAACATAAATCTGCCACATTTTTGTCATATGGCATCTTAACTTATATCCCATCTTAGGTGATTTTAAGTTGCCGAACTACACATAGTAATTCAAAGCTTGAGCAAAATCACTAATTAAATCATTTTCGTTCTCGATTCCTAGGGAAACCCTTAGTAAACCGTCGGCAATACCCATCTCTTTACGCTTTTCTGGGCCCATTTCATGGTAAATCGTCTTAGCGACAGGCAAACTTAAAGTGCGTGTATCACCTAAGTGTGTTGCTAATAAGACAATATTTAATCGATTTAAAAAGTCAATGCAATCAATCTCTGGTTGCAACTCAAAGGCTAGTAGACTTCCAAAGCCTCTATCACCAAATAAGTCCTTAGCACGCTCATGTTGTGGATGAGAACTGAGACCTGGATAACTCACAGAAACCACCCCTGGCTGCTGCTCTAAAAACTGCGCCAAGGCTAAGGCATTTGAGCAACTACGTTCCATCCTTAACTCCATGCTCTCTGAGCCCACAGCAATGCGATGAGCAGCATCAGCACTTAGGGTAGCCCCCATGTCACGCAAGCCTTTTTTACGGATTTGCAGTAGGCCCCAAGCGCTAGAATCACCACTCTTATAGTCGTCATAGACATTTGGATACTCGGACCAATCAAATAAACCGGTATTAGTCACTGAACCACCCAAGGCATTAGCATGGCCGCAAATCATTTTAGATAAAGAATTCATGACTAAACCAGCTTTAACCTCTTTACCTTTTAATAAATACGGTGTGGTCATGGTGTTATCAAGCACATATAATATATTTTGCGCCTCACACAAATCACCGATAGCTGCTAGATCCACCAGCTGCGTACCTGGATTAGCAATAGTCTCCATAAACACCATACGTGTATTAGGTCGAATAGCTGCCTTGACTTGCTCCACATCACGCCCATCAACATGTGTTACTTCAACCCCTAAACGCGCCAAGTTAATCAATAAACTATTGGTATTACCAAAAATAAATTGACTACTAACAATATGATCACCAGCCTTTAGCAAGGTATAAAAAATCGCTGTTAATGCAGCCATACCAGTAGCAAAGGTACATGTCCCTGTTCCCTCTTCCATCTGATTAATGATTTTTTCTAGACTAGCAGTGGTTGGTGTACCTTGGCGCGCATAAGAAAAACCAGGGCGGCCTTGAAAGACAGCCACTAAGTCATTGGCATCCTCATAGGCGTATTGACTGGAGGTATAGATAGGTTTGTGAACAGCGCCATTTTCAACATCCTGACGACGCTCTGCATGGACCAATTGAGTGGTCAATCCGTATTTTTCCATAATGCTTCTCTGGATTTAAATTTACAATTAAAACTTATTATTATCTAATAGTTATTGGAGTTTAAAATAATTTACTGATAAGTGTGACTTATGCTTTACGCTGACGCACCGTCTCATAAAGGCAAACGGCACTAGCCACACTGACATTAAGACTCTCAACAGTACCGGCCATCGGGATACTGACCAACTCATCGCAGGTTTCCTGAGTCAAGCGCCGCATACCCTCTCCCTCAGCACCCATAACCCAAGCCATGGCACGCTTACCCTCAATGGAGTGCAAATCGCCCTCAGCCTGATCGCTTGTTCCTACTAACCAGATATCACGTTCACGCAAGGATCGCATCGTTCTTGCGAGATTAGTTACGGTGATATAAGGCACCGTCTCAGCAGCACCGCAGGCCACTCGCCTTACAGTGGCATTAAGACCCACTGCACGGTCTTTAGGGGCAATCACTGCATGCACGCCGGCAGCATCTGCCGTACGTAAGCAAGCGCCCAGATTATGTGGGTCTGTAACGCCATCCAAAATCAGTAAAAGCGCTGGCTCCTCGATTACATCAAGCACCTCATCAACAGTTACCGCTAAAGGCGTATGGGCAGCAAGAGCGACCACACCTTGGTGACGCATTCCTTTGGCTAACTCCGCTAAACGCTCAGCACTGACCGGACTCAGTTTGACACCAGCAGCATCTGCTCGATGCACTAATTGCTGCATCCGCTTATCACGACGCTTTTGATCAAAATAGACTTCTTTGATTGATTCGGGATGGTGAAGTAAGCGAGCTTGCACTGCATGGAAGCCCGCTAAAATTTGTTGTTGACTCATGTTCTTTTACTACTTGTTAATTGAAGCTTAATTAATCACCTAGCTCACGTTAATCATCATACGACTAACGTGACTTACGACCAGATTTCTTTGCCTGTGTTGTTGCTTTTTTCCTAGCGGCTTGACGTTGGGCTGCACGACGCTGCTTAGCTGTGGTTCCTCGCAAGGCCTCAGGCTTAGGCTTAGCTGCTTTTTTATAGCGCCTAACAGGCTCATCACCACCACGCTGAATTTCACGTTGAACAGCATCATAGCTTAACGGATTTTTTACTAGTGCAAAATCAATACGACGCGCTTCTAAATCAACTCGGCTAATCTGTACATGCACCTCATCAGTCAAGCGATAACGCTTACCAGTGCGCTCGCCTCGCAGTTCATGCATTGCTTCGTTGTATTGAAAATACTCGGTGCCCAGCTCAGAAATATGTACTAGCCCTTCAACGTAAAGATTATCCAATGTAATGAACAGGCCAAAACTAGTCACGCCGCTGACCTTGCCACTAAAGACTTCGCCAATATGCTCACGCACATACCAGCACTTTAACCAAGCCTGTACATCATAAGAAGCCTCATCAGCACGTCTTTCATGAGCAGATAGCACGACCCCTAAACGGTCCCATACACTGAACTCAAACTCTTTAAGCGGCTCATCCTTAGCTCGCTCAATACCATCAACCTTAGGCGTATACTTTTTACGCTGAAGTGCAGATTTAATCACACGATGATTTAATAAGTCAGGGTAACGTCGAATAGGCGATGTAAAGTGCGTGTAATTTTTATAGGCTAAACCAAAATGCCCCGAGTTTTCTGGCGTATAAATAGCCTGTGACATCGAACGCATAATCATGGTTTGAATCACTTTGAAGTCATCACGCGCTTTAGCTTTGTTAAGTAAAGTAGAGAAATCAAGACTGCTCGGCTCATCGCCCCCACCCAAGCTAAGACCTAGACCACGTAAATACTCACGCAACTGATTCAACTTCACTGGAGTTGAACTCTCATGCACACGGTAGAGACCATGTCGCTTAGTGCGAGTCAAAAAATCAGCAGCGCAGGTATTAGCCGCTAACATAAACTCTTCAATCATGCGGTGCGCATGGTTTCTGTGTAATGGTACGATACGCTCGATCTTACCCATATCATTACAAACAATTTGTGTTTCAACCGTATCAAAATCTAGTGCACCACGATTAACCCGTTGCTGAGCAAATAGCTGATACAAATCATACAGCTGAAGTATCTGCTCCTTGACCACTGCCAATTCACGTGCGGTCGGACCCTCAGGTTGCTGGATCACATCCCAGACTTGGTTGTAAGTCGTACGAGCATGAGAACAAATAACCGCCGGATAAAACTGATAGCCCTGCACAGTACCCGCATGAGCACCACTGGCCTGAACTACCATGTCACATACCAGCACTAAACGATCCTCATCGGGATTGAGTGAACAAATACCGTTGGAGAGGCTCTCAGGTAACATCGGAATAACACGTCTTGGGAAGTAGACACTAGTGCCTCGCTCGACGGCATCCTCATCAATCGGTTGATGAGGTTTCACATAATGAGAGACATCAGCAATCGCCACTAATAAGCGCCATGCCTGCTTTGTGCCCTTACCACTAGGCACCTCACTCAATTCACCGTAGATCGCATCATCAAAATCGCGCGCATCCTCACCATCAATGGTAAAAAACGGCAAATCACGTAAATCCACTCGACCCTCTAAGTCCGCAGCCATCACCCTAGCGGGTAATTTTTGCGCCTCATCCAGCGTGGCTTGACTAAACTGATGCGGCACATCGAACTTGCGAACTGCAATCTCGATCTCCATACCTGGGTCATCGATCTCACCAAGAATCTCGATAATTTTGCCCTGCGGCGGCACATGACGGCTGGGTTGACGAATAATCTCACACGTCACCACCTGACCATGTACGGCACCGGCTAAATCAGCAGAAGCAATATAGACATCATGCTTAATGCGCTGGTCTTCGGGGACCACCACGTAGTTACCACTCTCGTGTAAAACGCGACCGACTAAAGACGAGGTACTACGCTCAAGCACCTCGACAATACTGCCTTCTAATTTACCCTTATAGTTACCGGTGGGATTAACGCGCACACGGTCACCGTGAAGCACCTTACGCATTTCAATGGGTGGCAGAAAAATGTCAGGTAGCTCCTTATTATCGGGAATAAAGAAGCCGAAGCCGTCACGATGGCCCTGGACCTTACCCTCTAAAATCGCAGGATTAGACTTAACCATATGCCAAGCGCCGTCACGAGTCCGTAACTGACCATCACGCACCATTGCGGTAAGTCGGCGCTTAAGACCAATTAATGTGGTTTCACGCTCAACCTTAAAATGCTCAATGAGCATATCCAACTCAATGCCATCAGTATGTGCCCGAAAAAAAGTGAGAATATCCTCACGCATAGGCACATCGGGATCATAAGCTGAAGCTTGATCCCCAGGCACTAATAAAATTGGAATTTCGGCATCTGAATCTTGTTTGCGGCTACTCACAATAATCCTTGTGGTTTGTTTATAAAATAACGAACAACTAAACTCTATGATAAGTTAAAAGCCGCTCAGGTTGAACCCTAAGTTGCCGTATGGCTAAGAAAACTTAGAATTTATCCCACAAATAACGAATAACCATTAAAAAACACACAGTCACAATAATTGGACGTATCAACTTAGCACCATGACTAATCATCACCTTAGAGCCAAGCGTAGCACCGATGATCTGCCCGACCATCATGGTCAACCCTACTGACCAAACCACCTTGCCACCGATAATAAACACAACGGCCGATGCAATATTACTGGCAAAGTTAAAGGCCTTCGCCTTAGCCGTAGCCTGAACAATTTGCTCACCTCGTAGCGCTACATTACCCAATGAGAAGAATGAACCAGTTCCTGGCCCGAACAGCCCATCATAAAAACCAATCACTGGAATAACCATCATGTTGTATGGCTTTTCTGCCATGCGTGGCTTACGCTCTACTGCGCCCGCCCCCTTTACCAGTAAAAAGTACAATCCGATTAATACCAAAACAATAGGTATAACCACATCTAACACCGCAACATTCAGCTGCTGTACTAATAAAGTACCTAATGCCGCACCAATCAACGACATCATAAATGGCCAGCGGATATTTTCTAACTTAATTAAACGACCACGGAACATATTCGCCGTTGCCACCATAGTCCCAAAGGCACTCTGGATTTTATTAGTCGCTAATGCTTGAATTGGCGGTAAGCCACTTAAAAGCAAGACCGGCACCGTAATCAACCCGCCCCCACCCGCCAAGGTATCAACAAAGCCAGCTAGCATCGCTATACCAAATAAAAGTAATAGCAACTCCCATGACAACATAAAATCCATTTATTCTTATCCAAAAAACTGAGGCAAAGCCCCACTAAAACAAACTTTTCCATAAAAAAAGGACCAGAAATTCATAGGCTATTCTGATCCTTTTTACTGCTTAAAGAGTAGTAAATTAAGCTATTAACTTAGCTGCAATAGCAATCGTCCGACGTGCCTGATGCTGTACCGATGCTTTAAGTTCCTCCGTAAGCCCCTGACCATCGGCAGTGGCTGAAGCACCATAAGGATTACCACCCGACTGATAAAGAACTGGGTCGGTATAACCTGGTGGCACAATAATCGCTCCCCAGTGCATCATGATGGTATAGAGGGACAATAACGTCGCTTCCTGCCCACCGTGCGCATTTTGCGCAGAAGTCATCGCACTGACTACCTTATTAACCGTTTTACCAGAAGCCCAGAGACCACCTTGCTCATCAATGAACTGCTTCATCTGCGCAGCCAACACACCAAAGCGTGTTGGAGTACTCCAGATAATCGCATCTGCCCAGTCTAAATCATCACGCGTAGCGACTGCCACATCTTGGGTCGCATTAACGTGCTCACGCCAAGCTGGATTAGAATCAATCGCCACATCAGGAGCTAACTCCCTGACCTTAAGAACACGAACCTCAGCACCTGCTTCAAGCGCAGCTTCCTCGGCCCAACGAGCCATCTGATAATTATGACCGGTTGAGCTGTAATAAATAATTGCTAGTTTGGTTGTAGACATAAGTCCTCCGCATTTGCATGTATTAGTTGAAAAATCAACTCATGGATAGGATCAGTATCCACTTTGATTTTACACACTAGTGGCAATCATTACTGCGCAATTCCTATCTTTTAGAAGGGCATCAAACTAACCTTCTGGCTGAGTAGCACACGTCGCATTACCCCGACTCCAAGCAGCATCAGATGCCTCTTTTAATGCTTCTTCACAACTCTGCATAAACCAGCTAGTATCAGCAGAAAGATTCAGAATATGGGTATGATGCGACAATAATGTACTACGATGACCCACACTGATTAAACGTAACTCAGGCAGTCGTTCACGAATCAGTCGATACATATAGTACTCAAGCCCCTCATCCATAGCAGAAGTGGCCTCATCCAAAAACACTACCTTAGGCTTAGTTAACAACATGCGACCAAAGGCTACACGCTGCTGCTCTCCTAAGGACAAGATGTGCATCCAGTTATTGACCTCATCAATACGGTGAATCAAATGCCCTAGATTAACCTCTTCAAGTACCTTAATTGCATCTTCACGTGCATTATCTGGTGCATGGAAAGGATAATAAAGTACATCAATCAAATGCCCTTCAGGCAGGTATGGCTTTTGAGATAGGAATAAGGCCTCATCCTTAGGGCAAGTAATATTACCCTCAGCATAAGGCCATAAACCAGCCACGGTGCGCAGAATTGTGGTCTTACCCGAACCGGAGGGGCCACGGATTAAGAGCGCTTCGCCAGGCTGCACCTCAAAGCCCAGATTTTTAACTAATACACGACCAGCCGGTGTACTGATAGTGACATTACTTAACAAGACCTCATCACCTTTTTGCACCACTTCGGGATGCGGCAACTCCTCAGCCTCATGCACCGCATCCATAAATTCGGTCAAACGGTCTAGCACCGCCTTAAAACCAGCAAAATCATCATAAGCGGTACGGAAAAAGGATAAATTATCTTGCAGACTGCCAAAAGCCTGAGCCGTTTGTATCATGCCGCCCAAGGTTAATTGGCCTGTAAAAAAGCGAGGGGCTTGTAAGATAAAGGGGAAAATAACTGCCACTTGGGACACGATAAAGTTAAAGCCTTGGAATTTTAAGGAACGGTGCACGATATTCCAGACGTTTTCAATCACGCCTTTAAAGCGTTGCGTCAGTTTAAAGCCTTCAACCTTTTCACCCCCATAAAAGGCCACACTTTCAGCGTACTCACGTACTCGAATCAGCGAGTAACGATAGTTCGCATTAAGGCGCTCATCTAGGAAGTTAAG
>JAAYRZ010000146.1 GCA_012518515.1 Alcaligenaceae bacterium | reverse complement strand
GAGGAAGATCCAGTGCTTTACCATGGACCTGGTAAGTTTAATCCTAGTGAGGGTATTAAGTCTTCTGGGGGCGTAGCTAAGCAGACCTTTACACAGGTTTTCGGTCATTGGATCTGCGATATGGGATCGGCGGACAAGAAGTTGGTAGGTATTACGCCAGCGATGCGTGAGGGGAGTGGCTTAGTCGAGTTTGAAAAGCGTTTTCCTGAGCGTTACTTTGATGTTGGTATTGCTGAGCAGCATGCAGTTACTTTTGCAGGTGGTTTAGCCTGTGAGGGGTTGAAGCCGGTGGTTGCTATCTATTCCACCTTTTTGCAGCGAGCTTATGATCAATTGATCCATGATGTGGCCTTGCAAAACCTCGATGTAACATTTGCACTTGATCGTGCTGGTATTGTTGGTGCCGATGGAGCTACGCATGCGGGTAATTACGACATTGCTTATTTGCGTTGTATTCCCAATATGGTGGTATCAGTGCCTTCAGATGAGCAAGAGTGTCGATTGTTGTTAAGTACCTGTTATCATTACGAAGGCCCTTCTTCAGTACGCTACCCGCGTGGATCCGGTGCTGGTGCAGAGACCTTGGGTAGCTTGGAAACTGTGGCTATTGGTAAGGCAGTGCAGCGTCGAAAGGGCTCAAAAATCGCACTACTCGCCTTTGGGCCTATATTGCACGAAGCGGCTAAAGTAGCAGAAAAGCTTGGTTTGAGCTTAATTGATATGCGCTTTGTCAAGCCGTTAGATGAGGAAATGATTCTCGAGCTTGCTAAGTCGCATCAAGGATTTGTCACTCTAGAAGAGGGGGCCTTGATGGGTGGAGCGGGTAGCGCAGTGATAGAATTTCTTAATCAGCGTGATATTAATTTACCGGTCTTGCAATTGGCTTATCCGGACTTATTTATAGATCATGGCGACCAGAATGCGCTAAGAGCCGAAATCAATCTAGACGCAAAGGGTATCGAGCAATCAATACAGCAGCGCTTTGCCGAGATTTTGAAGTGATAGCGCATCAGAAAGAGTCGCTTGAATCTTATTGTGTAGGAATTAAATGAAGTTAACTGAATTAAAGACGCCTGTTATGCCTGATGTTCAAGGTACTACAGATGTACGTCGTATCCAAATCGATCGCGTCGGCGTACGTCAGGTCAAGCATCCTTTATCTGTAAAAAATGGACAGGGAGCTATTTTAGGTACAGTGGGTGTATGGGATACATCGGTTTTATTACCGGCATCCGAAAAAGGGACCCATATGTCTCGTTTTATGGGACTGATTGATGAGTATCACGCTAAGGGTATGGATGCACCGCTCTTTAAGCAAATGGCCGCTTCGATGCTGCCATTATTAAATGCTGAAGAGGGTGAGATTCGTGTGACTTTTCCATACTTCATTACTAAGAAAGCGCCAGTGAGTGGTGTGAGTAGCATGATGGATTATGAGGTTACATGGACAGCGATAGCGCAAGGCGAAGAGGTGCGATTTATTACTGAGGTAGTAGTGCCCGTCATGAGTCTTTGTCCTTGCTCAAAAGCAATCTCCGAATATGGTGCACATAATCAGCGTTCGCACGTTACGGTAAAAATTGAAACCAATGAAGACTATGTGCTTGATGATTTTATTCGTGCCATTGAAGAGCAGGGTTCTAGTCAGCTTTGGGCTTTACTAAAACGCCCAGATGAAAAGTATGTGACTGAGTACTCTTACGATAATCCAAAATTTGTTGAAGACCTAATCCGTGATGTAGCGATTCGCGTGAAGCAATGGCCTGGATTAGTTTCTTATCGTGTCGAGGTCGAGAACTTCGAATCAATCCATAATCACTCAGCTTATGCGGTATTGGAAGGGACTGTTTAGGTCTGATTGATTTAAAAGCTACATAAATCAAGTGTTTATCCATGGATTCACTTGATTTTTCTTATGTAAATCTATATAATATCTGGTTTCTTGCTCGATCTTTAAGTTATGCAGTGACTAAATTTAACATTAAAACTGCATAGACGGAGACGGGCTTTTTATGTAAGGCTCTGTTTTAAGCATATGTGGGGCCTTGCTAAATATCCATAGGAGTTAATATGCGTCACTATGAAGTAGTGTTTATCGTGCATCCTGATCAAAGCGAGCAGGTGCCGGCCATGGTTGAGCGTTATCAAGCCATGATTACTGAAAAGGGTGGTAAAACCCACCGTCTAGAGGACTGGGGTCGCCGTCAACTAGCTTATCCAATCCAGAAGTTAGTTAAAGCACACTATATTTGCATGAATATTGAGTGTAACCAGGACGTTTTAGATGAGCTAGAGCATTCTTTCCGCTATAACGATGCGATTCTTCGCAATCTAATCATCAAGACTAAACATGCTGTTACTGAACCGTCTGTTATGATGAAGTCAGTTGAGCGTGATGAGGCTCGTAAATCAACATCTTCAGACGATAATGCTTCTCAAAAAGAAGAGTCTCAAGATAGCGAGAGTGATGACAAGGATTCAGCAGAGGAGTAATTCCTTGTTGCTAGATGGTTTGCAAGTTGCAGCAAAGCCGGCTTTATGAATAAGGTTCAATTACGGGTTATCTTGAGTGAAGTTCACGCATTAAGATATACGCCAGCTGGGATTAGCGTTTTAGACCTTGTCTTAACACATCAATCTGAAGTTGTAGAGGCGGGACATCCGCGACAACTTGACTTTGAGTTTGAAGCAAGAGCGATTGGTGAAGTGGCAGAAGCCTTAAATACGATTGAGTTAGGTAGTTATTTAGATATCGAAGGATTCTTGACTACTACGCGTAAAAACTCACGCCGAGTATTGCTCCATATTCAACGTTTTGTACCGCACTTTAGCGAACCGATCATCGTTTAATTTTAAAGAATTTAGGGAAAGAGATTTCCCGCCAATATTGAAGGTAATTATCATGGCACAAGCAAGAAGAGGAAGAGACAGAAAAAGTCGTTTTCCACAGCAAAATCCATTATTTAAGCGTCGTAGATTCTGCCGTTTTACGGTAGCTGGTGTTGAGGAAATTGATTATAAAGACATCGATACCTTACGCGATTTCATTTCTGAGACTGGTAAAGTTATCCCAGCTCGTTTAACTGGTACAAAAGCTCATTACCAACGCCAGTTGGATACAGCAATTAAGCGTGCTCGCTTTTTAGCTTTGTTACCATTTACTGACGGTCATAAATAATCAGGGGTGGCTAACATGCAAGTAATTTTATTAGAATCAATCGGAAAATTAGGTGAGTTAGGCGATGTAGTTCGTGTACGTAACGGCTATGCTCGTAACTACTTAATCCCTCAGGGTAAGGCCCAACGTGCTACTGACGCTGCTATCAAGGAATTTGAGGTGCGTCGTGCCGAATTAGAAAAAGCTCAGGCAGAGCGTTTAGCTTCAGCTCAGGACTTAGCTAATAAGTTAGCAGACTATAAACTAGATATCGCTCAAAAAGCAGGCGTTGATGGTCGTTTATTCGGTTCAGTAACCAATATCGATATCGCTCGTTTGTTGCAGGAAGCTGGTTTTGATGTAGAGAGAAGTCAAGTGCGTATGTCTGACGGTGCTTTAAAAGCAGTTGGTGAGTACCCAGTTTCTTTACATTTATATGCAGATGTTGTTGCCGAAATTACAGTTAACGTAATTGGTGAGATGGCTTAAGTTTCAATCTTTTTAAGATTAAACTAATCTGTATAAAAATAGCAGTAGCGATATAATCGTTACTGCTATTTTGTTTTTTAATCATCGAATTTCGTTAGCAAATAATATGTCAAATAAAGATGAGCAGCCTTTTGTAGATATCACTGAGAGTAGTGATGAGGATATGGACTTGAGTTTTCCAGAAGATATTTTTCCTGAAGTTCCTTTCGAGGACATGTCGGATATGTCGGAAATGCTTAGTGTCGACTCTCCTCAAGAGCAGGCAGAGATAGGTACGGACCTAATTAATTTGGGTTCTCAGGCAGCACAAGAATTAGATAACTTACGTCTACCGCCACATTCTATTGAGGCGGAGCAGTCAGTATTGGGTGGCTTATTACTAAATAACCTGGCTAATGAACAAGTTGGTGATGTGCTGACTGAAGAGGACTTTTATCGTCATCATCACCGTATTATTTGGCGCCATATTCAAAGCCTGATCGGCATGGATCGTCCGGCGGATGTGTTGACGGTCTATGATGCGTTAAAGCTAGAAGGGACAGATAAGGATGTTGGTGGTTTAGTTTATTTAAACTCCTTAGCGCAAAATACACCTTCTGTTTCCAATATTCGAACCTACGCGGAAATTGTACGTGAGCGTGCTATTTTACGTCGTTTACTCACTGCCTCTGATGAGATAGGAACAACCGCTTTAAACCCTCAGGGTCGTTCAGCGCGTGAGATCTTGGATGAATCAGAAGCCAAGATTTATCGAATTTCTGAAGATAGTAATAAGAAAAATGCGGATTTTGTAGCGATTAGTGATGCGATGCTAGAGGTCATCAATAATCTGACGGAGTTGTCGCAACGGGGTAGTGATTCGGAAGTCACTGGTACGCCAACAGGTTTTGTCGATTTAGATGCAAAAACAGCGGGTTTGCACGGCGGTGATTTGACCATTGTGGCGGGGCGTCCTGCTATGGGTAAGACTTCTTTTTCCATGAATATTGTTGAGCATGTAGCATTAGTTGAGAAAAAACCAGTTTTGGTGTTCTCAATGGAGATGGGAGCAGCTCAGCTGGCGCATCGTATGTTAGGCTCAGTCGGTAAGATTGACCAGCAACGTATGCGTAAAGGGACACTTAATAACGAAGACTGGGTCAAGGTAACTCGGGCCGTAGACCGTTTGCAGCACGCTCAGATTTTTATTGATGAGACGCCGGGGCTTAACCCTATCGACTTACGTGCTCGTGCTCGTCGGTTAAGTCGTAAGCATGGTGGCCTAGGCTTGATTGTAGTTGACTACCTACAGTTAATGTCGGGTAGTGGCTTTAATCGTAGCGATAACCGTGCTAGTGAAATTTCAGAAATTAGCCGTTCATTAAAAAGTCTGGCGCGTGAACTGAATTGTCCACTGATTGCGCTTTCTCAGCTTAACCGCAGTCTGGAAAGTAGGCCTAATAAACGACCAATTATGTCGGATTTGCGAGAGTCTGGTGCTATTGAGCAGGATGCGGACGTGATCATTTTTATTTATAGAGATGAGGTCTATAACGAAAACTCTCCTGACAAAGGTGTTGCCGAAATTATTATCGGTAAGCAGCGTAATGGTCCTATCGGTACCGTGCGACTGACCTTCGTTGGTGAACATACTAAGTTCATGAACTACACTGGAGCTAGTCCTGCTTTTATCGGTGAGTAGCGTTTTACGCGTAGTGTGTAGTATGTAGGAGCGTATTCTCTAATTTTAAATTCATCGTGTCTCTTATATAATGACTATCTTTAATCAGGAGACACCGATGAACCAAAAAGTTGATTTTAAAAATGTAATAAAAATGGCTGGCGCGTTTGCCGCCTATTTAATTGGTTCAGGATTTGCTACGGGACAAGAAACTCTGCAGTTTTTTGCATCTTATGGGATTCAGGGCCTATGGGGTGTCCTTATCATTGCTATTTTATTTGCGATATTTGGTTTTGTCGTGATGGTAAAAGGGCATCAGTTACAGTTAGCATTACCTTCTCAAATTTTTCATTACTACACGGGTCCAGTCCTAGGGCGCTTGATTGAGTTTTTTACCTTAATTTTTGTAGTGGGAATTGTTGTTATCATGATTTCCGGTTCGGGAGCCTTGGTGGAGGAGCACTTTAAGCTGCCTTCAGAAGTTGGTTTTATCGGAATGGGCGTTTTGTGTGCTCTTACAGTTCTGCTAGGCTTAAATCGATTAGTAGATATTATTGGTGCAATTGGGCCAGTGATTGTGGTTTTTACCGTCGTTATTGGAGGGTGGATATTTTTCCGCGATCTTAGTTTGTTAGGTGAACAACCAATTTATGATGTGATGCCGGACAAAGCATATGAAATACGCCCAGCTGCTAATGTTTTTATATCGGCAATTTTATTTTTTAGTTATAACATTCTTGCTGGCGCTGTATTTTATACTCAGTTGGGTAAAGAGGCGAATTCAGCTAAGGAAGCGGGCATAGCAGGGGTGCTCGGTGGTTTGGCATTAGCGGTGGCTGTACTCTTTATGGTTATCAGCATGTTGAGTAACTATGAGCTGATTATAGGGACTCAGGTGCCGAATCTATTATTGGGCAATACGATTAGTCCAGTAGTTGCTTTTCTCTTTGCAATTGTGATTATGCTGGGGGTTTATTCGACAGCAGCGCCGATGTACTGGTTAGTTAAAAATGAGTTGATGCGTTTTTTACCCAATTCAGTAGACAAGTTGACCACTATAATCTTAGGTGTTTTATTTATGGCGGGCGGTTCATTACCTTTTGGTACACTGATCGGTACGATTTATCCCTTTGCTGGTTATATTGGTATGGCTGTGGTGTTAGCTATTTTGTCTAGAACAGTCTACAACAAAGCCACCATAGGCCATATTTAGTATGAAGCCAATCAGGTAGTATTAGTAAGGGAGTTTAATTCCAGCCAAGTAAGGTCATTACTTGGCTGGAATTGTTAATGATATTTACTTTCTGAAGCGTGCTGGACTGATGACTTCTGGTTTTACGCCTTCATTTTTCAGAGTATCACTGAGCGGTTTGTCTAGAATAAGGCAAGCGACTAGTTCAGATACGCCGGGGGCTGACTGGATGCCATAGCCTCCTTGGCCGGCTAACCAGAAAAAACCTTCAGCCTCAGGGTCTTCACCGATGACTAGATCATTGTCAGGTGCGAAGGTACGTAAACCCGCCCAGGTATGATTAGGGCGTGGAATCTTTAAGGTAGTATTTTCTTCAATGTGATAGATACCGGTAGCAATATCCAGTTCTTCGGCGACTACATCATGTGCTTCGGTCGGATCGGCATTAGCAGGGGAGCCTAAGAGTTGACCAGCATCGGGTTTAAAATAATAGTTTTCCATGATGCCTACGACTAAGACTAGACTGTTCAGATCAACTTCCGCAGGAGCATCAAAGGTAAAGGCACTGCGACGGCATGGGACAAAGCCGATAGCTTTGACTCCACTGCGTTCAGCTACTGTGTCAACCCAAGCACCAGCTGCATTGACTAGTGTATAAGCCTGTATAGTGTCACCTTGATTGGTGCGAATATGCCAGACTCCATCAATGCGTTCAGCGGACTCTAGAGAGGTCGAAGCCCGGAACTCTGCACCATGGCTACGAGCACCACTTAAAAAACTGAGTAGTAGGGTATGGACATCGATGTCTTCGGCATGCTCTTCATAAATTGCGCCCTCAACTCTTTCGGGGCGCATGAAGGGAACCAGCTGCATGACTTTGTTTTTATCAATGAGTTGGACATTATCTGGTGAGTTGCTTTGCAGTTCGGCGTACAGCTCGTGTAAGCGTTCTTTGTCTTCAGGAGCAGCCACATAAATACAGCCGCGTGGTGTCAGGATGTCTGTGTCTGAGAAGTTAGAGCTAACGGCCTTGTCAAAAAACTGCCGACCAGCTCGAGTCAAGGCCTGTATTTGCTCGGTGCCGTAAGTTTCCATATACATAGCAGCGGAGCGACCGCTTGTGTGGTATGCCGGTTGTGACTCCTGCTCTAAAATCAGAACTGAACGGTGGGGGGCAAGACGATAGGCTGCAGATATACCAGCCATGCCGCCACCGACAATCACTACGTCATAAATTTTATTGTCCATAATCGCTTGATACCGAATAATAGTTAGATGAGGGTTTTAGTTAGGACATCAGGTAATTTATAACACTGAGGCTAGAATTAAGCTGATGAAAGTTTTAATTATAGCGTAGTGCTTATTAGGCTATTTTTAAAGTGTCGAAGAGGCTAAGGTTTTAGCGTACGCATGGAATCGCTTTCCAGTTGGTGGTGTAGGCAGGGGATAGGTAGCGACGTTGCATAGTCCATTGAGTGTCCTGACTTAAACCTTGGCTAGCAAAGCGGATGCTGCCTGGTTGCTGGAGATTTAACCTATCAATAGTTTGCATCAAATAGCGGCCACGAGTATTTTGCACTTCATCATCAAAAAGTTGTGTCTGATAAAGCTGCGCATCATAAAAGTCGCTCAGCATAACACCTGCTTTGTTATAGCGATAGTCGGAACGCCAGATGGTCTTTAATAAGCGTAAAGCTAAGGCATTTAGCTCGCGGGTGTCATTACTTGGCAATAACAAATCACCAGAGGCACTATTGTAGTAGTACTTGTCAGCGGCATTAAAGCGGTGAGTTTGTATAAATACACTCACGTGTTTTGCTTGCTGATTTTGTTGCCGGAGTTTAGTAGCAGCTAGTACTGTGTACTCACTGATTGCTTGCTCCATCTCTCTCAGGGTGGTGATATGTCGACCAAAAGTGCGACTGCTAATAATTTGTTTTTTACTTTGTATACTGTCGAGCTCCAGACAAGATTCACCGTTGAGCTCTCTAATAGTACGCTCCAAGACGACGGAAAACTGTTGGCGAGCATGTTCAGGCTCTAGACGAGACAGATCCCAAGCCGTTTTAATTCCTAGTTGCTTTAATTTTTGTGATAAACGCCTGCCTACTCCCCAAATGTCTTCAACTGGTGTGATTTTTAAGAGGTTTTCACGACGTTGAGACTCTAGTAAAACAACCACCCCTTTACTTGCTGGGTACTTTTTAGAGGCATGGTTTGCCAGTTTAGCTAAGGTTTTAGTTGGTGCAATGCCGACACCTATCTGAATGCCAATCCATTGGTGGACTTGTCTGCGAATCAAATGACCGTAGTGATTAAAATCCTCCATAGTATGCAAGCTTGATAGTCTTGATAGTTCTAAAAAAGCTTCATCAATTGAGTAAATCTCAATGTCTGGTGCTAGTTTGCTCAGAGTGGACATGACTCTTTTGCTGATATCCGCATAGAGTGCGTAGTTTGATGAGAAAAAACTGACTCGATGGCGTTTAATTAAAGGTTTGATTTTAAAAAAAGGTACGGCCATGGGGATGCCGAGTGCCTTAGCTTCCTCAGAGCGTGCAACCACACAGCCGTCATTATTGGAGAGAACGACGACAGGTCGGTGGCGTAAATCAGGTCGAAAGAGTTTTTCGCAACTTGCATAAAAGCTATTGCAATCAATTAAGGCAAAAACAGCTTCTGTTGCTTCATGTTGTTTAGCCATGTTTGCGACGTAGATCATGAAGGGCGTAGGTGACAACCCCAAATAACTCCAGTGAGTCTGACTCCCTAAGCATGATGGGTTGATAATCCGGATTGTGAGGAAATAACCCAGGCCGAGGGTGCAGACGAAGCTCCTTAACGGTGAGCTCACCATATAGTGCGGCGATGACGATATCACCATGAGCAGCAGTTAAAGCACGATTAACTACTAAAATATCACCACTCCGGATGCCAGCGTTTATCATGGAGTCACCCTCACAACGAACGAAGTAGGTGGCTTCAGGGTGTGTAATACAGAGCTCATTAAGATCTAGGCTTTGCTCAATATAATCCTGTGCTGG
>JAAYRZ010000145.1 GCA_012518515.1 Alcaligenaceae bacterium | reverse complement strand
TCATGGAAATCCGTAAAAAGAGCACTAATATAATCCAAGGTATACGGACGCTGAGGGTGACGGGCAACTAATGCCGTCTGCCATGGCGTCAACTTTTTATAAATTGACTCGGTTAAATCGTCACTTTTTTGCTGAAGCTTAGCGATCTCCTCCGAAATATCCAAGGCTGAATCGCCTGACATATGACGTAGTTGATCAATTTTCTGTTCCAATTCCTCGATTGGTTTTTCAAATTCCAGATAGGTATTTTTCATCTTTTTGCTCTATAACCTTTGTACTCTGTTGAGTGATATTTGTTTGATTAGGCTACGTTGCCATCAGCAAGGCTGCGCCACATATACCAAGTCGCCACGGTTTGCCAAGGCTGCCAATTATCAGCAAGCTCACGAATTTCATAACGTGACACCGGCTCACCACTAAAATAATGCATGGAAACAGCCTTAAGAAGTCTTGCATCCTCTAGGGGTAATACATTAGGACGATGTAAGTTAAAAATCAAAAACATCTGTGCCGTCCAAGGACCAATGCCTCGAATTTGGCACAAATCATTAATCACTTCCTGATCCGACATTTTAGACCATTTTTCGGGATTAACGGTTTTTGCTTCGAAGTGTTTTGCAAGATCGACTAAATTAGTCGCCTTACGCTTAGCTATACCAATCTCCATCAGCTCTTCGACACTACGCGCAGTAATACACTGAATCGTAGGACGTTGACTACAGAGACGAACCAAGCTACGCCATGTCTCACTCGCTCGCGCAGAAGAAGATTGTACTGAAATCAAGGATCTCGCTAGCGTAGTAAAAGCACTATGACTCGTCTTAGGGAAATACTCTCCCTCATAGTAAGTAATAATCTTGTTCAGAATACGGTCATTTGTCTTTAAATGCTCAACCGCCTCATCCCAATAGATCAATTTTAGGTCGACTTTAGACATACTATACCCTGCGCCATTGGGTCGAACCGCCCGGTATATCCTCTAGCTCAATTCCTGCCTGCTTTAACTGATCACGAATCTGATCGGCCAACGCAAAGTCCCTAGCGCCCTTAGCCTCTGTGCGCTGCTTGATAAGATCCTCGATCTCGTCTTCACTCATCGCCGCTGTAGCATCTTGCTCCTCCCCTAGGCGGGTGTAGCGAGAATAAGAGCGCAAGTACTCTGCTGGTGCTTGCTGTAAAATGCCTAAAACCCCACCAAGCGCACGTAATTGCGACATCAAAGCCTGATTTTTTTCACGATTGGCCTGATTAAGCATGTCAAACAAAACAGCTATGGCGACTGGCGTATTAAAATCGTCATTCATGGCAGCCTTAAAAGCCTGAGCATGCTCACTCTCCCAATCGACTGCCACCTCTTCAAAGCCAATGTTATTTAAACCTTGATAAAAACGGTCAACGGCTACCTGAGCGTCATTCAGATTATCCGGTGCAAAGTTTTGCTGGCTACGATAGTGATTACGAACGATGAAGAAACGCAACATCTCGGCTTCACGCACATGATAAGGATAATCAGCTATCTCCGGATCAACCTTGTCTGTCCCGATAACTTGACGAATCGTCATAAAATTACCTAGTGATTTAGACATCTTGTCATCATCGACCATCAGTGGGCCACAATGCATCCAGAGATTAGCTAAAGAACCTCCATAAGCTCCTTCGGATTGAGCGATTTCATTTTCATGATGAGGGAACTTCAAATCTGGGCCACCACCATGAATATCTAAAGGCAAGCCTAATAAGTCACGACTCATGGCAGAACACTCAATATGCCAACCAGGACGACCAACACCATAGGGGGAATCCCACTTACTGTCCTCGGGATCCTCGGCCTTAGCAGCCTTCCAAAGCACAAAGTCTAGTGGGTCTTCCTTGGCGTCAGAAATAGCAATACGCTCACCTGCACGCATCTCATCAGGGGTACGGCCAGATAGCTTACCGTAGTCAGGAAAACGACGGACACGATAGTTAACGTCACCATCACTACCCTGATAGGCTAGGCCCTTTTCCTCCAAAGCCTGGATGATTTCCACCATACCCTGCACATGACGGGTAGCACGAGGCTCGTGATCCGGTGATTGCACACTTAATGCGCGCTCATCAGCATGCATCGCCTCTGTAAAAAAGCTAGTAACCTGATGTAGACGCTGTTGTGTAGCAACCGCACGACGAATGATCTTATCGTCAATGTCAGTGACATTACGCACATAAGTGACCTCATAACCTAGACAGCGCAACCAGCGCTGTACCACATCAAAACTCACCAACATGCGAGCATGACCTAAATGACAAAAATCATAAACAGTCATACCACATACGTACATGCGGATTTTATTAGGTTCAACGGGTTTTAATTCATCTTTGCGACGAGTCAAAGAGTTATATATCAACATAGGTTATGAGAAATAAAGATACAATAGGAGATTAATTAAGATCGTTAAGTATAGCAATCTAGCGCCTTTTCTGTTGAGTATTGCCCCGATGAATATGAGAAAGATTCAATTTCGTTTTGCTTTAGCCTTGGCTTTAGGCTGTGTTAGCACACCAGTGCTCTCACAATACATTCCGCTAACTGATTTACCAGAGGTGCCGACTCAGATGAATGAAAGCGGCCAACTCGTCTACCCTGACGCCCAAAGTGGCACCGATCCCTTAAGTGATCAACTGAGCCTAGGGGTATTTGATGGTGCTGGCTTCGATCCTGAGCGTGATGCTCAACGTAGTGGCCCCTACGGTCAAATCGAAGCCACAACTATCGTCATCCCTGAACCAAGCAACAATCCCTTTATTGTGCCCGATGGAGGTGCAACAAGGCCCGCCTTATTACCCACCGAAAGTACTGACGATGAAAAGCTTGACGGTGGCTGGCAGGGTTTAGCAAACGTTTTAAAAAAACTGGAACCCTCAGTAGACACCAGCATACCTGAAACCAGAACTCAATTAAGTAACCGCATCAATGGCTTGATTAACTCTGGTCGCCACCAAGAAGCTCTTAATGAGATCGCCAAGGTTTTCAGCAGCACCGGATATATTGAAAGCCCCGGCGAAGACGTGCAGTTGCGTTTTCTGGAAGCACGTGCCTATTCTTCTTTAGGACAATATCAGGAAGCCTTTGAGCGCTACAAGGATTTAAATAGCAAATATCCTGAGCTACCTGAGCCATATAACAACTTAGCCGCCATGCAAATGCACTTAGGCTTACTAGATCAAGCTTATGAATCATTAAACATGGCTATCACCCTCAGACCCAATTACGGCATCGCCCAACGCAACTTAGGCATGCTACATTTATTAAAGGCTGAAAAAAGCTTTGATATCGCCGCCAAACAGCGTATTGGCGGTGCTAGTCAGGCAGCACAATCGATTCGTCAAATTTTACAAGGACAGTAAGCAAATGATGTTAAAATCAGGCCGTTTAGTCGCATTAATGATGACGGCGACACTAGCCATGGCACCTACTAGCATGGTCTTTTCACAAACAGATATTCAAAAGGATTTAAGTTCTATGTCTACTACACGCGTTAAATTAATCACCAACAAGGGTGACATTGTTCTAGAGTTGGATGGTGAAAAAGCGCCTGTGACTACTGAAAACTTTCTTAACTACGTTAAAGATGGTTTTTACACAAACGTAATTTTCCACCGTGTCATCCCTAATTTCATGGTTCAAGGTGGCGGTTTCGAACCCGGCATGAGTCAGAAAGACACCAATGCACCGATTAAAAATGAAGCTGACAATGGCTTAAAAAATGATAAGTACACTATCGCCATGGCACGTACTCAAGATCCACATTCTGCTTCTGCACAGTTCTTTATCAATACAAACAACAACGACTTCCTTAACTTTAGCGCACCTACCACTCAGGGTTGGGGCTATGCTGTTTTTGGTAAGGTAGTTGAAGGCACTGAAGTAGTTGATGCGATCGAGAAAGTAGAAACAGGTACACGTGGCTTCCACGGTGATGTACCGCGCGAAGATGTTGTCATCCAAAGCGCTGAAATTGTTGAATAAGCTTAGCCTCTCAGCTAATGTTTACCTGGCCTCAGATATCCATCTGGGGCCTTCTATCCCCCGCACTAATCAAGCTTTTTATGATTTCTTAGCACAAGCGGCGCAAAAGGCTGATCATTTGATTTTAGTCGGGGATATTTTCAATTATTGGATCGGTGATGATATTGCCATTCAATACCCTGAGCCTTGGCTAGTAGAAGCCATAGCGCATCTGCAGGCTTTTGCCAAACAAAAACCACTCTATTTTATGCATGGCAATCGTGATTTCCTAATGGGTCATGACTTTGCTCGACTTGTTGGTGCGACCTTATTACCCGAACAAATACTACTTGAAGTCGATCAGCAACTTATTTATCTCAGCCATGGTGATGAGCTTTGCACTGATGACAAAGGTTTCATGTTATTTAGATATTGGACTCGTCAACGCTGGTTACAGCGCCTTTTCTTTAAACTACCAATCAAATGGCGCATCGGCATTGCCAACAAAGCCAGAAAACAAAGTAAAACTAAGCAGGCTTCTAGTTCATATAATCACATGAAGGGTGATGTGGTACAAAGTACAGTAGAACAACTAATCAAAGAGCACCCAACAGTCAATGGTATGGTTCATGGCCATACCCACCAGCCTCATAAGCATCAACTAGTAATCAGTGACAAATCATACTGGCGTCTAGTTCTACCAGACTGGGAACTTGATCAGGACAAACCACGTGGTGGCTATGCCATTTTAAATAGCGAGGGTATACAACTAATCAAGGACTGGAAAATCTCCCAGTCCTAAACTTATTGGGCTTTTTTATATATAGCCCATGGCCCAAAGACCTACAATCGCACCAAAAACAATACGGTAAATAGCAAAAGGCTTATAGCTGTGCTTGGACACAAAACGTAAAATTGCCCGTACTAAAAATAAGGCACTGATGAAAGCAAAAACAAAGCCAACCACAATGGCTAAGAAGTTATCACTACTTAACTGATCACCGTATTTATAAAGACTTAAGACAGTGGCCGCCAACATGGTAGGCATCGCTAGAAAGAAAGAAAACTCAGTAGCAGCACGACGCGGCACCCCAGCAATCATACCGGAAATAATAGTCGCCCCCGAACGCGAAGTGCCAGGAATCATCGCTAGACACTGGGCAAAACCCACCACCAAGGCCTGCTTCCAAGTAATGCTATCTAGACCTTCTCCTGGAGGTGCATTTTCATCGACCATCTGATTGGCCTTTTTCATTTGTGGGCGACTCTCTACCCACAACATGATAAAACCACCTACGATTAAGGTGAATACATAGACAAAAAACTTACCATCTAGCAAGCTAGCAACAAAATCAATAATCATCAACCCGATGATAGCTGCGGGCAAAAAAGCTAGCAGCAGATTTCTCACAAACAGGACCTGCTTCATCTCCCACCGCAAAAGCCCCTTAATCACCTCGATAATATAATGCCTATAAATCCAGATAACGGCCATAATCGAACCAAACTGAATCACAATCTCAAAGACCTTGACATCACCGGAGTTAAAATTAAGCCAATCACCTAAAATAATCAAGTGAGCCGTACTCGAGATCGGCAGAAACTCGGTCAGTCCCTCGATAATGCCCATGATAGCGGCTTTTAGAAGATAAATAAGATCCATAATATTGTTTTTGAAGAAGCGCTTTGAAGAATAGCTAAGACCCTTGCGAGTGGATCTTAGCTAAGCATCGAGATAAAGACTAATCAATCTACAAACTAATTTTGTGGATTGAAGGTCTTAACTAATTGAGCAAATACCTTAGGACTAGCGGCCAGCACGTTACCGGAACGCATCCAAGTTTGCTCACCTTGCAAGTCACCGATCAAACCACCAGCCTCTAGTACTAACAAACTACCAGCCGCCGTATCCCATGCATTTTGTCTTAAACCACAAAACGCATCTAGGCGACCACTTGCCAAATAAGCCAGTTCTAACACAGTACTGCCTAAACGACGGAAACCGTTGCTTTTAGAAATCAAATCAGTCATAAAAGGACTTTGAGGATGCTCACCACCAAAACCACTAGTCACACAAACAATCGCTGTGTCTAGACCGTTACATGGACTGACCCGAATGCGTCGATCGTTAAGGAAAGCACCGCCACCACGACTTGCTGTAAAAAGCTCGTTGCGATTAGGGTCATAGATCACAGCCTGCTCAATTTGACCGCGGACTGCGAGTGCAATCGACACGGCATAATTAGGAAAACCATGAATGAAGTTCTTAGTACCATCAAGCGGGTCGATGATCCAACGGTAATCTGATTCGCCGATCACGCCTGACTCCTCAGCCACAAAGGCGTGGTCGGGATAAGCCTCACTCAAGATCTGAATAATAGCTTCCTCAGCATGACGATCAATATCGGTGACATAGTCACCTGGACCCTTAGTAGATACTGAAACACTGTCAAGGTGTAAGCTGGCGCGATTGATAATGGAGCCAGCACGACGAGCTGCCTTAATGGCAGTATTAAGCATTGGGTGCATGATTATTACAGAGCAAATTGAGTAAAATCACTATTTTAAATGACAACGCACTTTTAAGCTACTAAAGCTAATTTTTTCCAAGTAATAGTTATAAAATAGGCCATGAACATAAAATCCCCCGCCCAAAGAACACATTTTGTAATGACCAACCCCAGTCATCCGGGTAATGTCGGTGCCGCTGCACGTGCCTTAAAAACTATGGGCTTCGAGCAACTACGCCTTGTTAAGCCACGATTTGAGGAAATCATTCGCCATAAAGAGGCAGTCGCCTTTGCCAGTGGCGCTCAAGATGTGTTGTCAGCTAGCCGCGAATTTAATGAGTTTCACGAGGCTCTGGAAGGCATAACCCTCAGTTTTGCCTTGACCGCCCGACCACGGGATATGGGCCCTAACTGCCTCAACATACGCGAAGCCAGTGTCTTGGCTAAAGCCCATTTAGCGGCTTCATCTGAGCATCAAATTGCGGTAGTCTTGGGTACAGAGCGCACTGGCCTCAGCAATGAACAAATTAGCCACTGCCACTACATTTGCTATATCCCTGCCAACCCTGAATACAGCTCACTCAATGTGGCGCAGGCACTACAGTTAGCGGCTTGGGAACTACGCTATGCCTTAATTGAAGAACCAAACGAAATAATGGCTTCACAGGATACTACCGCGGACTTCCCCTCTCCCCCTCAAGACCCTTTAGCTCCACAAGAACAGGTTGAAGCTCTTTTGACTCATTGGCAGGAGGCGCTCGAAGCAATTGAGTTTATTAATCCAGAGCAACCCAAAAAGACCATGCTCAAGATGCGTTATTGGTTAATGCGTAGCCGCCTCACTCAAAATGAATGCGATATGATGCGAGGCGTCTGTACGCAAATTCTTAAAAATATCAAAAGCAATTAATCAAGCCGACTGACGGTCAATACCTCCTTACTCCTGTGAGCCGTCAGCGATTTCTGTGGCTTTATACGACTTATCGGTGACCGCCGTCTTCTCAAGATCAATATTAATATGCCCTACCTTTCTGATGGGTAACTCAAAGCCCTCATGCTCAAGGGTTTTGCGTATTTCCAACATAATCTGAGCCAATTCTGACAGATACTCAGCTGCAGGTACCCATGCACGGACATTAAGCACTAAGCTATTTTCCTGATACTCATTAACAAATACGGTATAAGGCATCGTCTTGATAACTTTGTCATTACTAGCAAGTAGATCAGTCAAAATCTTAATCGCCTTGTCCGTATCTTCACCATATTGCAACGCCACTGGCAAATCAATGCGACGATTAGGGTTACGACTAAAGTTAACGATAGTGCTGTTCCAAACAACGCTATTGGGAATAGTCAGGGTGATGCCATTGGTCTGTTCAAAGCGAGTTAAAAAGAGACCTATCTCAAGCACCGTACCGCTATACTGATTCCCGATACTCACGAACTCACCCTGACTCAAGGGGCGTAGACTCAGCAACATAATACCCGCAGCAATATTTTGCAGGGTTCCTTGCAAGGCTAAACCAATCGCTAAACCAGCCGCACCAAGCGCAGCAATCAGACTTGCTGTCTGCACCCCGAACTGCGACAACACCACAACAATGGTTAAAATACGAATAGTCCATTGACCAAAGGCGCTAAGCATCGGCAAGGCAGTCGTATCAAGTTTATATTTGGAGTTACCAATGCGGCGGATCGCTTTAGCAACGCCATTTGAAAGTATCCAGCCCACGACTAAAATCACAATAGCTGTGACAAAATCAATAAAAAACTCTTGAACCAAGGGCAAATAAGGGGTGATTACATCACTCATATGGGCTCCTACCTAAGCGAAATGAAAAATGGAAAATTAGTAATTGTCATATTGAGACTTTATACTGAGCTTATCAACAAAAAACAAGATTTCAAAAAATGGGTATTTAATGATGACAAATCAAGTTAGAAATATTCTTACACCGCAAACAATTCCATTTCAACGTTTTGATAATGCAGAAGAAGCTTGGAAACAGCTGCTCACGATTTATGAACGTAATTGTGATTTTATAAGACAGCATTTTCTGAATTATACCGCTCAGCAACTACCGATAAATCAGGCTATACGCGCTTTTTATCCTCTCATCCGGATTCGCCTTAATCATCACCATGATATTGACTCCCGTCTTTCCTATGGCTTTGTTGAAGGTCCGGGAGTTCATGAAACAACAGTAACTCGACCAGATCTTTTTGAGGCCTACTTAATAGAACAAATGGATCTGCTGATTAAGAACCATCAAGCTAATATTGAAATTGGTGAGTCAAAAACACCCATCCCACTGCATTTTTGCTTCAATCATAGCGAAACCCTTGATGAGGAAAAAAGCGCCGTACTGACCGATGCCGTCGGTGCCAAATTACTTAACCACTTTGATGTGCCCAATTTATCACAAATGGATGACGCTATTGTTAATGGCACTTATAAAGTCGGTGCTGATAAAGCAATGCCACTAGCACCTTTTACCGGCCCTCGAGTGGACTACTCTCTACAGCGTCTACAACACTACACCGGCACCCAACCAGAACACTTTCAGCATTTTATTTTATTTACAAACTACCAATTCTATGTTGAAGAATTTTGTAACTACGCAAAACGCCAAATTGCCGATAAAACCTCCGGCTATAGTGAATTGATTCTACCCGGCAATATCCAAGTTCATCCCGAATTAAGTGATGAGGAAATCAATCAAGCCACCGCAGGCGTCAAGCAACCACAAATGCCGGCCTACCACTTAAAACGTCCTGACGGCAGTGGCATCACCTTAGTTAATATCGGAGTTGGGCCTTCTAATGCTAAAACCATTACCGACCACATTGCCGTGTTACGCCCTACTGCATGGATTATGGTGGGGCATTGTGCAGGCTTACGTAGCAGTCAACGTCTTGGTGATTATGTACTCGCCCATGCCTATATGCGCGAAGACCATGTGCTTGATGAAGATCTACCACTCTTTGTACCAATTCCCGCTTTAGCTGAAATTCAGGTAGCCCTAGAGCATGCGGTTGAAGAGATCTCGGGCTTAAAAGACTATGAATTAAAACGCATCATGCGCACTGGCACAGTGGCGAGCATTGATAACAGAAACTGGGAATTACGCTACCAAGAAGGACCTGTTCAGCGTCTATCACAATCTCGTGCGATTGCCCTAGATATGGAATCAGCGACCATTGCCGCAAACGGCTTCCGCTTCCGCATCCCTTATGGCACCTTATTGTGCGTTTCAGACAAACCATTACATGGTGAATTGAAGCTCCCTGGTATGGCCACCGAGTTTTATCGAGTTCAGGTCGCTCAACATCTAAAAATAGGCATTCGCGCCTTAGAAATTCTCAGACGCATGCCTAAAGAACGCATACACTCCAGAAAGTTGAGAAGCTTTATTGAAACCGCTTTTAAATAAGAAAGACTCTTTATAGCCACTATCAAACACTAGCTTTACACCTCAAGATTATCTGGATCTCTTGAGGTGTTTTTAATTCTTTTATTATTTCTATTTTAGAAATAGATAATTTGATTTTTAGCCATTTATTCACATATATGGTCTTGTTATAGTTATTACATCGACAAGAACTGAAGCAAAGCAAAGGGTAATAAACCAAGCAAATAACTTCAACTGTCGCAACAAATATCAAATTATATAAAAGGATTAAAAATTATGAAACGCATTCAAATTTCTACTATCGCCATTGCTCTTAGCGCTCTTTTCACTGGCCAAGCCATCGCTCAAGATA
>JAAYRZ010000015.1 GCA_012518515.1 Alcaligenaceae bacterium | reverse complement strand
TTTGGGCGCGATTGAGCTTGCGGGCTAGTGCGGTGGCAAGGGTGTCGTTAACCAATGTTGATTTACCAGAGCCTGATACACCGGTAACACAAACAAGGCGTTGTAAAGGTATGTGAAGATTGACATTTTTTAAATTATTACCGGTGGCGCCGTTTAGGTGTAACCAAGCTAAAGGTCCTAGGGGGTTGACTGGGCGGCGTTGCGGTAGCGCTATTTTCTTGATTCCACTTAGGTATTGACCGGTTAAGGAGTTTGGGTCCTTTTGTAGTTTGTCCGGTGTTTCACTGGCCATGACCTCGCCGCCGTGCTCACCGGCACCGGGCCCTAAATCAACTACCCAGTCGGAGGCGCGGATCATGTCTTCATCGTGTTCGACCACCACAACGGTATTACCTAGATTGCGCAGATGGATAAGTGTATCTATCAAACGGTCATTATCACGCTGGTGCAGACCGATGGAGGGCTCATCAAGTACGTATAAAACTCCACTCAAGCCCGAGCCAATTTGGCTGGCTAGTCTGATTCGTTGAGCTTCACCACCGGAAATCGTATTGGCTTGACGGTCGAGCGAGAGGTAGTTTAGACCGACATTATTCAAGAAACGTAAGCGCGACTTAATCGCTAAAACAATAGGGCGAGAAATATCTGATTTAGCACCAGTGAGCTCCAACTCGTCAAACCAAGTCTGCGCACGCTCCAAGGATAAGTGACTGATTTCACTGATGTTATAGCCAGGAAGTGCGTTGTCATTGCTTGCGCTGACTTCGGCTTCTATCTCTTCACCTACTCTGACAAATCGAACCTCCTCTCGTAGGCGGGAGCCTTTGCAGGAGGGGCAGAGGGTCGTGTTGCGTAATGAGTTAAGCTCCTCACGCACGGCATTGGAGTCAGTTTCTTCCCAGCGACGCTGAAGATTAGGCATCACCCCTTCAAAGGCATGACGTTTGATCGTGCTTGTGCCTTTGTCATTAAAATAGACAAAGTCGATGACCGTATCGCCAGAACCATAGAGAATAATGTGCTGAATCTCTTTGGGAATCTCGCGCCAAGGTATCTCTAGGTCAAAGTCGTAATGTGTTGCTAGGCTATTAAATAATGCCATGCTAAAGAGATTGCGACGGTCCCAACCCTTAATTGCACCGTTTAGTAAACTGAGGTCTTCACTGACAATAACTTTTTCAGGATCGAATACTTGTACCAAACCCATACCATCGCAGCTAGTACAAGCACCTTCTGGGCTATTGAAGCTGAACATTTTAGGTTCGAGCGTTGGTAGCTGATAGTCGCAATGAGCACAAGCGTAGCGTCTGGAAAAGGCATGCTCTTCATCTTGGTCTAAATCGACAATTAAGACTCGCTCATTAGCTACTTCAAGGGCGGTTTCAATGCTATCAGCCAAGCGTTGCTTTTGCTCTTCACGAACTCGTAGTCGATCAATGACTAACTCGATTTGCTTAACATCGGTTGCTAGATCGCCAGGGAGTTGATCAAGCTCATACAGCTCACTGGCAATGCGCACTCGTATAAAGCCTTGTGCTTGTAGGTTTTGAATCAAACTAGCCAAACTTTGCTCAGGTTCTAGAATGACGGGTGCTAGCACCATAATCCGCGATTCTTGCGGTAGTTGTAAAACAAAATCAACGATTTGGGACACTGAAAAAGCCTGTAAGGGCTCTCTGTGTGTAGGACAGTATGGGGTGCCCGTGCGAGCAAAAAGTAGGCGTAAATAATCACTGATTTCAGTGATAGTACCAACGGTTGAGCGTGGATTATGGCTAACGGATTTTTGCTCGATAGCGATAGCAGGTGATAACCCCTCGATTAAATCCACGTCCGGTTTGTCCATCAGTTGTAAGAACTGACGAGCGTAGGTCGATAAGCTTTCGACATAGCGTCTTTGTCCTTCCGCGTAAAGCGTATCAAAAGCCAGCGATGATTTACCAGAGCCTGATAGCCCGGTAAGAATCACTAGCTTATTTCTAGGTAAGTCCAAGTCGATGTTTTTTAAATTATGGGTACGTGCCCCGCGTATGCGGATAACGTTATTTGAACTAGTTAGAAAATCTTGATTGTCTGAGGATTTTTTTTGACTCATGTACTTTAGCAACGAGGGTTAGGTGAAACGTGAACCCTTAACTATAACCCAGAGTTGCAAAGCATGAGTATTAAGAGCCGCTCTTATTAAATGACATCCATTAATCAAGCGGGCTGAATGCTATAATGATCTATTAGTTTTTACCCTAGCCCATATTCTTGATGCTTAGCCTTCAGTGCTCAGCTTTTTTAAAAGAGTCTAAATGAGTTCTCAAACAAGTCAAAAAACAAAACTTAAAATGACCCCCCTCGAGCGTAAGACGAGTGCTAGTCTTGCTTTGCTTTTCTCCGTGCGCATGCTGGGGTTGTTTTTGTTGACTCCGGTTTTTGCCGATGCTGCTAAAACATTGGTTCAAGGCGATAATCCGTTGATGATCGGTATCGCGATTGGAGCTTATGGCCTGACGCAATCAGTGATGCAGATTCCGATGGGGATATTGTCAGATCGCCTTGGCCGTCGTTCGATAGTGATTTTCGGCATGATGCTCTTTGTGATTGGTGGTATTGTCTGTGCTCTGGCGCCAAGTGTTACTTGGGTTGCCATTGGGCGGGGTATTCAAGGCTTTGGTGCTGTGTCAGCGGCAATTACTGCTTGGGTTTCTGATGCCACGCGTCCAGAGATTCGCTCTAGAGCGATGGCGATGGTTGGCGCTTCTATTGGACTGAGTTTTGCGGTGTCCATGGTCATGTCACCATTGCTAGTGGAGTGGTTTGAGCTATCAGGCTTATTCTGGACTATCAGTATTTTAGGCTTTTTGTGTTTATTGCTCGCTGTTTGGGTCGTTCCTGTGGTGCCTCATGAGTATGAAGCCATTAACTGCTCCCTGACGATGGTGGATGTTTTACGCTCAAAAAGCTTATGGCTGCTTAATCTTTCTGTTTTTAGTCTGCATTTTGTCTTGATGGCTATTTTTGTCGTGATTCCTCCAGTCTTGATTCGTTTAGGGGATATGAGTATCGGTCAGCTGTGGCAGGTGTATCTGCCAGTGATTGTGGTGTCTCTGGTCTTTATGGTGCCAGCGGTTATGTTGGTTGAAAAGCAGCACAAACACAAGGAAGCGATTGGGTTGACTCTGTTAGCTATTATCATATCCCTTGGTTTGATGATTTCGGGTATGTACAGTTTTGTCATGCTAGTCTTTGCCTTACTGCTATACTTTATCCCCTTTAATGTATTGGAAGCATTATTGCCATCCGCAGTTTCACGTACGTGTCCTCCTTCTCAAAAAGGCTTGGCGCTGGGTGTGTTTAATATGACCCAGGCCTTGGGTGTGGCTTGCGGTGGCTTTTTTGGTGGTCTGGTCGCAGCGAAACTCGGTAACCCTAGCGTCTTTATTATGGCCATGATTCTATGTGCTATTTCTTATTTGGCGACTCGTCGAGTGAGCATCAATTTTGTACAATAGGTATACTCAAAAAATAATTAGGGAGTAGGGGCGGTTCCCGAATAAGGTGGATGTTAGCAATAGCCTATGTGGTGATGCTGCATTAGTTAAGGCTAGGTAGTTGCAAACTATTTTAAGGATTTTAGAACATGTCAGTTAATAAAGTTATTCTTGTAGGACGTTTGGGAGCAGATCCTGAGTCACGTGCTACACCAAGTGGTCTTCAAGTGAGCAATTTGAGAATCGCGACTAACCACGTTGCTTACGATAGAGATGGTGGTAAAAACGAAAGTACAGAGTGGCACCGAGTGGTGTTTTTTGGTCGTCAGGCCGAAGTTGCTGAGCAATATTTGCGTAAAGGCAGTCAAGTTTATGTGGAAGGCCGTTTACGTACTAATAAATACACAGACCGTGACGGCATTGAGCGTTATGCAACTGAAGTTGTGGGTGAGAGATTACAGATGCTAGGTGGTCGTGACGACACCCAATCCTCTGGTGGTGACGCTGGTTGGGGCGGTGGCTCTAGTCGTGGTCGTGATGATAGTTTCGGCAGTAGCGGTGGTTTTGAGGATAATAGCCGACCCATGCCGGGTTCAGGTGGTGCGCCACGCTCTCAGGGATCGTCTTATGGCGGTGGGCAGCAGCAGTCTGCACCGAAGAAGAACATTGATTCTTTTGATGATCTGGATGATGATCTACCGTTCTAACACTGATATAGATTTATTTGTAAATATTTATTTAGTTTGAGTTTATATTTTATCTTTTAAATCAATCCACTATGGTGTTTAATTAGTCCTTTATTTCTGTTAAGAAATAAAGGACTTTTTTATGTTTTGAACATTGAGTTGACTAGTTCGGCATCAGGTCTGGTTCCTATCGACCAACTCGCAATCAACCTATCCTAACAGTTTACTAAGCTTAAGTTTTCTTAGCGAGTATGAAGTTAGAGTTTCAAATCGTATCATCCTGAAGCGTTTTCCCTAATTAAATCAAAGTATTGTAAAGACATAACGTGAAAAGCTGTATTCAAGCAGCCCATATTTTTTAACTTTTGAAGGAGTTCATCATGAACGAAAATATCGTGAAAGGTAATTGGAAGCAGTTCAAAGGCAAAGTTAAAGAGCAGTGGGGTAAGTTGACAGATGATGACATTGATGTCATTGATGGCAAGCGGGATCAACTTCTCGGCAAATTGCAAGAGCGCCATGGCTTAGCACAAGACGAAGCTGAAAAACAATTATCAGATTGGGAGACTCGACACAATTATAAGTGGTAGCTTAGATTAGTTTATGAGCTTTATATTGCAACAAAAGAGCTGATGATTAACTCAGTAGCTCTTTTTGCCTTTTATAAATGCATCTATTAAGTCATCGACTTGGAGGGTGGTAATTGTTTTAACTATCCGGAAATGTTATTTTGGGTAGTGACTCAGTATTTAATTTAGCTGCGATTTTTACAGTAATAATAAGTAATATCGTTAGTCAAAATATAAAAAGGACACCGCGATGAAGATACAGCAATTCGAAGCTATGCTCGAACAAGGGCGTGATTCCCCCATGTTACGTTACAGTCTCGGTAAGCTTTATTTGGAAGCTGAAAACACACAGCAAGCTATTGTTCACCTAGAAAATTGTCTGGAGCAAGATCCGGTATATTCTGCTGCTTGGAGTTTGCTTGGCAAAGCATATCTTGAAGCGGGTGATGTAGAGTCTGCTAGGCAGACTTGGGAAAAGGGTGTCGTTGCGGCTGAGAACAAAGGCGATATTCAGACCATGAAGATGATGAATGTATTCCTCAAGAGACTTGATAAGACGGTGAAAAAATGATCCACCCTGAAGCAAAAGCAGTCCTAGATTTTTGGCTAGATGAAAAAACCAGTCCTTTTTGGTTTGAGGTATCGGCGGATTTTGACGAGGCATTAAAAACGCACTTTGGCGACACGTTAAAACAAGCGGCTCAAGGTGAGTTGTATGAGTGGCGTCATACTGCCTTAGGTCGGGTGGCAGAAATTATTGTCCTTGACCAGTTTTCACGCAATATTTATCGAGGTACTCCTCAAGCCTTTCAGCAGGATGCCATGGCCCTGGTATTAGCACAATCGCTGGTAGCGTTGCCTGAGGAGTATGGGTCTTTGCCGCAGGCATTGCAGAAATGGGGCATCATGCCGTATATGCATTCTGAGTCAGCGTTGATTCATGAAGGGGCTATGCGATTATTTACAGAGCTGGGCGATCAAGGCTCTTTAAAGTTTGAGATTATGCACCGGGATATTATTGAGCGTTTTGGTCGCTATCCACACCGCAATGAAGTGCTTGGACGTCAATCTACAGCTGAGGAGTTGGCCTTTTTACAAGAGCCTAACTCCTCTTTTTAGTTTTAATAGCTCAGGCTGGCCAAGTAGTCTTTGATAGTTTCGAGGAAGCAATAGACTCTCTGTTATATTCATATAACAAAATAGTATAAAGCGCTTGTTTTATATGCTTTAAAATTACATAAAAATCATTCTACATACCGTTTAGTAATTTACGACTAAGCGGTTTTTTCTTTTATATATAATCAAGTCATATATAGTAAATTTCACCCGAGTGTTAAATCATGAGTAATCATATTGAGAATACTGGCCTTGCAAAGCTAGAAGAGCGTTTACGTGAAGAGCTGTCCTTACTCGAATTGCCCGCTAAAAGTTGGGTACCAGAGCGCACATTTAATGGCAATAACTTATTAGATGTGGCCATCATCGGTGGTGGTATGGCAGGGCTTACTGTAGCTACAGCTTTAAAGCATTTGGGTGTACAGGCGACGCTTTTTGACCGGGCACCCACTGGATTTGAAGGGCCTTGGGCTACTACCGCTCGTATGGAGACATTACGTTCTCCTAAGCAATTGACAGGCCCGGCTTTAGGGATTCCGTCATTGACCTTCCGAGCTTGGTTTGAAGCTCAGTTTGGTCGTCAGGAGTGGGATGTGTTAGATAAAATTTCACGTCTGCAGTGGATGGACTATCTACGCTGGTACCGTAAGGTGATGGAGGTGGATGTGCGCAATGAGCATGAGGTGCAAAAGGTGCAGTTACACCCAGAAGGTCATTTGACCCTGACGATTAAATATCAGGAACGGGTTGAAGAGGTTTATGCGCGCCGTTTGATTCTAGCTACAGGGAGGGATGGTCTAGGAGGTCCTTCGGTTCCTGATTTTTCAGCCGAGATTCCAGAGCATTTGTGGGCGCATTCAGCTGATGTGTTTGATTACACAACATTGCAGGATAAGCGAGTTGGTGTGATTGGTGCAGGAGCTTCTGCAATGGATTGTGCCGGGACAGCATTAGAAGCAGGTGCTCAGTCAGTCGAGTTGATTGTTAGGCGTGATGATATTCCACGAATTAATAAGGGTAAGGGAGCAGGAAGCCCTGGCTTAGTTCATGGATATGCTGACTTGGCTGATGAGTGGAAATGGCGTATTCGTCACTATATTAATGTGCAGCAAGTACCACCCCCTAAGGGTAGTACACTCAGAGTGTCACAGCATCCTAATGCTTTCTTTAATTTGGGTGCATCTGTAGATCATGTTTCTATGGAGGGTAAAGAAATTCATGTTCATACCCCTAAGGGTGTGTTTAAACTAGATTTTCTATTTTTTGCGACCGGATTTAAAATTGACTGGGCAATGCGTCCAGAGTATGCAAGTTTTTCTCACTTGGTGCGTACTTGGTCTGAACGTTATCAAGCACCAGTAGATGAGGCGGATGCAGAGTTAGCCGCTTGCCCTGATTTGGGTCCGAACTTTGAGTTTCAAGCAAAAGCTGGTGTTGATGCGCCAACTTTAAGCAATATTTACTGTTTCAGTTATCCGGCGGTAGCCTCTCACGGTACTGTTTCTGGTGATATTCCGGCGATTTCAGATGGTGCTATAGCCATCGCTCAAGGCATTGTGTCTTCTTTATTTAAAGAAGACCTTGAGCATCATTATGCCGAATTAATCGCTTTTTCAGAGCCAGAGCTTGATGGTGACGAGTGGGTTCCGGCATTGCCTCCACAGTCTAGGGGTGTTTAGTGGCACTTTGGTTGGTCAAACGAGTTCTGCAGGCTATCTTAATCGTCCTGTTAATGACGGTTATTGTTTTTATTGGCCTGCATGCAATTGGTAATCCTATTGATATCTTGATTGGTCCCGATGCAGATCAGCGTGATAGGGCAGCTATTATTGCGCGTTTGGGTTTGGACCAACCAATTTGGATTCAGTATCTACGTTTTTTGATATCGGCTTTACAAGGTGATTTGGGCAATAGCTTTGTCTACAATCAGCCAGCACTCGAATTGGTTTTACAGCGCCTACCAGCCACCCTAGAATTAGCTTTTGGTGCATTAATTATTGCCATTGTCTTGGGAGTGCCGCTAGGGTTAATTGCTGGTTTATATCCAAATCATCTGATTTCCAAAACTATCATGACGGGTAGTATTTTAGGCTTCTCATTACCGACTTTTTGGGTGGGCTTAACCTTAATCATGATTTTTAGTGTGAATTTAGGTTGGTTGCCTTCCAGTGGACGTGGCGAGACAGTAGAGGTTTTAGGTATGCAGTGGTCGTTCTTGACGACTTCCGGCCTAAATCATATGTTGCTCCCCGCTTTTAACTTAGCTTTATTTAAAATTTCTTTGGTCATTCGCTTGACTAGTGCTGGGGTGGCTGAGGTTTTACCTCAAGACTATATTAAGTTTGCTCGCGCTAAAGGCTTGTCTTCGACACGGATCGTAGTGGTGCATGTACTTAGAAATATTATGATTCCCCTCACTACCGTTTTGGGTCTGGAGTTGGGTTCTACGATAGCTGGTGCAGTTGTGACCGAAAGTATTTTCTCTTGGCCTGGCGCTGGTAAGTTAATTTTAGACAGTATTAATAGTCTCGATAGACCAGTGATTTTGGCGTATTTGATTATTATTGTCTGTGTTGTAGTGACGATTAACTTGTTGGTGGATATTGCTTATCGAATTCTCGATCCGCGAGTGCGTTTGGGGAGGTCTTAAATGGATAAGAATAGTTCAAATAAAGAACGACGCTCAGTCGCTGAGGTACCTTTAACACGTACCTCTAATCATCCGAGTGTCAGCGGTCCTAAAGGCGCAGCGTTGCTTAAAGCAACGCCACAGAGCGAGAAGCAATCGTGGTTCAGTCAGTGGTTACGAAATTATTTTGAATCTAAGCTGGCTACCTTAGGGTTCATTATTACCTTAAGTTTGCTTTTATTAGCAATTTTAGCGCCTTGGATTACGCCTCAAAATCCCTATGATTTGATGCAGCTGGATATTTTAGATTCCCGCTTACCACCAGGCAGTGAAAATGGTATGGGAACTTTCACTTATTGGTTAGGTACCGATGGACAGGGTCGTGACCTATACTCAGCGGTGCTTTACGGTTTGAGGATTAGCCTATTAGTCGGCTTGGGATCGGCTGCTATTGCCAGTGTAATAGGAACTATTGTCGGCGTAGCATCTGCTTTTTTTGGTGGTAAGGTTGATGCATTTATTATGCGTGTCGTTGACCTGATGCTGTCATTTCCTTCAATTTTGGTCGCCATGATGATTTTGGCATTTTTAGGAAAAGGGGTTGGTAATGTCATTTTGACTTTGGTCATTTTAGAGTGGGCTTATTATGCACGAACAGCTCGTGGCCAAGCATTAGCGGAACGTCAAAAAGAATACGTGGAAGCAGCGGTGAATCTAGCTATTCCTCAATGGCGACTCATGCTAGTGCATATTTTACCAAATTGCTTACCTCCACTATTAGTGATTGCAACCTTACAAATCGCTCGTGCTATTACTCTGGAGGCAACTATGAGCTTCTTGGGCTTAGGCGTGCCGGTGACAGAGCCATCTTTAGGCTTATTAATTTCTAATGGTAATCAGTTTATGCTGTCAGGAGAGTACTGGATTAGTGTGTTTCCCGGTTTAGCTTTGTTATTGACTATTTTTTCATTAAATCTTGTTGGTGATCGCTTAAGAGCCGTGTTTAATCCTAGGGGGCGCCAATAATGAGTAGCAGTTTACTGGAAGTACGTCATTTAAAAACTCAATTTATGACTGGCGAAGGTGTTATTAAGGCGGTTGATGATGTCTCGTTAAAAGTTGAGAAGGGACAAGTACTAGGTTTGGTCGGGGAGTCTGGTTCAGGTAAGTCGGTTACTGGTTTCTCAATTATGGGATTGATAGACCCACCGGGTAAGGTCGTCGAAGGCGAAATCCTTTTTAAAGGACAAGACCTTAGACTGTTATCACCTAAAGAAATGCGCCAACTTCGTGGGAACCGCATTGCGATGATTTTCCAAGATCCTATGATGACCTTAAATCCTGTCTTGCGTATTGATACACAAATGATAGAGGCGGTACGAGCACATGAAAAAGTTAGTCGTCAAGAGGCTAGGAGGCGTGCTCGTGATACGCTTGGGCAGATGGGTATTGCTAATCCGGAAGAACGTCTTAAGGCGTACCCTTATCAGTTATCAGGTGGCATGAGACAACGCGTAGCAATTGCTATTGCTTTGTTATTGCAACCGGATCTTATTATTGCTGATGAACCGACGACTGCTCTGGATGTGACTATTCAGGCACAAATCTTGTCGGAAGTGCAAAAGCTATCCAGACAGTTTGGGACTGCTCTGATATGGATTACGCATGACTTATCGGTGGTTTCAGGTCTAGTAGATAACTTGGCCGTCATGTATGCTGGAAAAATTATTGAAGGTGGAGCTGTCGACCAGGTCTTAGACACACCAGCTCATCCGTATACACAAGGTTTAATCCGTAGTTTGCCAACGAATAACGAGCGTGGTTCACGTCTTGCGCAAATTTCAGGTATGACTCCAAGTCTTTTAGCATTGCCATTGGGCTGTGCATTTTCTACTCGTTGTCCACGATTCCAAGAGCGTTGTCAGCAGCAGATGCCTCAGTTATTACCAATGGAGGAAGTGGCTGAACTGGTTAGTGCTGAGGAACATACTGTGCGCTGCTTTTTTCCAAGCCGTTATGATGCGGAGTTAAGGGAGTTGCCTTTATGACAAACACTCCTTTATTAAGATTGCATAGAGTATCAAAATATTTTGGTAATACTCGTCCTAGTTTAGTTAATCGTTTATTACAAAAAGCCCATTTAGCAGCAGCCCCTCAAGTGACTAGAGCGGTTAATGATGTTAGCTTAGAGGTTTTTAAGGGCGAAGTAGTTGGTCTAGTTGGTGAGTCTGGCTGTGGTAAGTCGACCTTGGGCCGTATTGCTGCTGGTTTAATTCAACAAAGTTCGGGACAGGTTTTTGTTGATGGCAAAGATGTTGCCCAAATGACGAAGCAGGAACAAAGTGAAAATCATCTGAAGATCCAAATGATTTTTCAGGATCCTTATGCGAGTCTGAATCCGCGCCGTCGGATTAAAGATATTGTTGGTGAGTCACCTTTTGTTCA
>JAAYRZ010000144.1 GCA_012518515.1 Alcaligenaceae bacterium | reverse complement strand
CGTAGAAATTGTTGTCCAAGACGAGCGAGGCATAGGCAATGGTCTCCTCTTGCCAGCAGGCCCTTTACGAGAATCGGCAGATAAACTAGCCGAAGTGGATGTGATCATCACTAATCGCAATCACCAGGACTTTGATGAAAATAAACAGCACAACTCAATGCAAATCCCCCTGCGTTGTGAAATGCGCTTACAAGCTAGCGCTTTGGTCCAAATACAAAATAATAAAGAAATCGCTATTAAGCAATGGTGTTTAGAACGCCAAAACCAATCGATTGCCGCAGTGGCCGGCATCGGGAATCCACAGCGCTTTTTTGACTCTCTCGCAGATTTAGGCATTCACCCTCAGCAACAAAAAGCCTTTGCCGATCACCATGCCTTCACTGCTGAGGACTTTAGTGAACTCAATCAAGACATCATTTTAATGACTGAAAAAGACGCACTCAAATGTCGCCACTTAGCTGACGAACGTTTTTATTTCTTAAAGGTCAACGCTGAGTTTTCTGATACGCATTTCTTTGACAAGATTGAGCAACTAATAAAAAATTGACTTATACTTATTCTTTTATCAGTTATTAACGTTGGAAAAAGTATGCACGAGTTAATCAGCACAAATCTTGTTTGCCCTATTAGTAAGGCACCACTACGTCTTAGTGAGGATCGTAATTACTTGATTTGTGAGCAAAATGGTAAAGCCTATCCGATTGAAAATGGTCTGCCTATTTTATTGCCTGAGCGCGCTATCGATAGCGCTACTTTAGAGACAAAATAATCTTTTAATCATTGACACGCATGCAATCACCTTTAGATGAAGCTCATGATTTTATCGCTGTCGTCCCAGCACGTGCAGCTTCTACCCGTTTACCCGGCAAGATGTTGGCAGATATTGCTGGCACGCCGATGGTTATCCACACCGCACGTAGAGCCCAGGAATCCAAAGCTAGCGCGGTTTATGTAGCGACTGATGATCAGGAGATTTTTGATGTCGTCAGTGCACATGGTTTTAAGGCACTGATGACAGATCCTGAGCATCCCTCAGGCACTGACCGTTTAGCTGAAGTCGCCAAGCAACTAGCCCTCTCACCAGACACCGTTGTAGTCAATGTTCAAGGTGATGAGCCCTTGATCGACCCCGAGTTAATTAACCAGGTTGCGGCAACCTTATCGGCCACACCCGATGCTGCAATTGCCACCGCCGCCTACCCCATCCATGAGGTGGAAAAACTATTTAACTCCAATGTGGTCAAGGTCGTACTTAATAGCCAAGGTCAAGCCTTGTACTTTTCCAGAGCTCCGATCCCTTGGGCCCGCGATGCTTTTCAAGCAGAAGACAAGCAGCTCCCGAAGCAGATGCAAGCCTACCACCACATCGGTCTTTACGCCTATCGTGCTCATTTTTTAACTATTTTTCCAAGTCTAGCGCAGGGAGCTTTGGAGCAATTAGAATCCTTAGAGCAGCTACGAGCCCTAGAAAATGGCTATAAAATTCAGCTCATGATCACTAAACATGCGCCTGCGCCGGGAGTGGACAGTGCTGCCGACTTAGAAGTAGTTCGTAAATTTTTTTAATATCTGCACACAGATCACAAATTTTATTGAACGCTTGAATTAAACTTATGCGGTGATACGTTCTTTTAGTTGCAATTATAATTATATTAACTTAGAGGAAAAGTTATGCGTTTAATTCTTTTAGGCCCTCCAGGAGCAGGAAAAGGCACCCAAGCCAATTTCATTACTCAGGAGTTTAATATCCCACAAATCTCCACCGGTGACATGCTTAGAGCTGCCATCAAGGATCAGACACCTTTAGGTCTAGCGGCCAAAGAGGTGATGGATCGCGGTGATCTCGTGTCTGACGAGATTATTATTGGTCTGGTCAAGGAGCGCCTACAGGCTGATGACTGTAAAAATGGCTACTTATTTGATGGCTTCCCACGCACTATCCCCCAAGCTGATGCGCTTAAGGATTCTGGCGTTGCTCTGGATTACGTAGTAGAAATCGATGTACCAGCTGAAGACATTATTGAGCGTATGAGTGGCCGTCGCGTACACCCAGATAGCGGTCGTTCATATCATGTCAAATTCAATCCACCAAAAACTGAAGGGGTTGATGACGTGACTGGTGAACCTTTAGTACAGCGCGATGACGATAAAGAAGAAACTGTCCGCAATCGCCTAGAAGTCTATCAGAACCAAACTCGTCCACTCGTGGATTATTACTCCAAGTGGGCTGCCGAGGCTGACGAGAACGCTCCTAAATACGTTCGTATTGAAGGTGTCGGTAAGGTTGAGGACATTAGCAAGCAAATTATGGATGCCTTAAAAGGTGATAAGTAGTTCAAAAATATAATCCATAAAGAAAATAATAGCGGTTTAGGCAGAAATGTTAACTTCTTGCCCTAATACCGCTATTATTTTTTCTAAAACAAAGGAGGTTTAACGTGGAAATTAACAATAAAGTATTTATCGTCACTGGCGGCGCCTCAGGTTTAGGTGCTGGTACAGCAAAAATGCTAAGTCAACAAGGTGCTAAAGTTGTCTTGGCAGACCTCAATGACGCAGCGGGTGAAGCCCTTGCTCAGGAACTGGGTCAACACTATGTCCACTGCGATGTCACTAAAGAAAGTGACGCTCAAGCTGTCATCGATGTGGCACTTGCCCTAGGTCCCTTATACGGCTTAATCAATTGTGCCGGAATTGCCCCAGCAGAGCGAGTCGTAGGACGCAATGGCCCACACGCCCTAGATAGCTTCCAGAAAGTCATCAACATCAACCTAATCGGCAGCTTCAATATGATTCGCTTAGCCGCCGCCAAGATGGTAGATAATCCTCCCCTTGAAACGGGTGAACGAGGTGTTCTAATTAACACGGCCTCCATCGCTGCCTATGAAGGCCAGATAGGTCAAGCAGCTTATGCTGCTTCCAAAGCCGCCGTCGTTGGTATGACACTGCCCATCGCACGCGACATGGCACGACACGGTATTCGTTGTGTCACCATTGCTCCTGGCATCATGGCTACCCCCATGATTTACGGTATGCCCCAAGAGGTTCAGGATGCGCTGGCTGCAGATATACCATTTCCTTCACGCTTAGGTGTCCCTGAAGATTATGCTAAGTTGGTACAAAGCATTATCAATAATGAAATGATCAATGGCGAGACAATTCGCCTAGATGGGGCCATTCGCTTACAACCTAAATAATGAGTCTGTTCAAATCTGCCGCCACTAT
>JAAYRZ010000143.1 GCA_012518515.1 Alcaligenaceae bacterium | reverse complement strand
CTTCGTAGTGGGGGTATGCTTAGCTACTTGCTGGTGGTTGGATTAGGATTTCAGCGGGAATACCAAGCCCTTTGTGTAATCTCCATATCATGGCTAAAGTTAAAGGACGTTTGTGATTGAGGATCTCGTATACTCGGTTACGGCGTCCGATCATTGGCTCTAGATCTTTAGCAGTCAGTCCGTTTTGCTCCATTCGAAACTTGATGGCTTCAATGGGATCAGGGCGTTCTATAGGAAAGTTTTTTGTTTCGTAAGCTTGAATTAAAGTACTTAAAACCTCAAGTTGCTCGCCTTCTGCTGAGTTAATATCAGGATCAAGCTCAATAAGACGGGAAACTTGCTTAAGTGCGTTCTTGTAATCTGATTCAGTGCGGATAGGACGAATTTGCATTTTTTACTCCATATCGATTGTTTCAGCATCAATTTTGTCGTATTCCAAATGTGTCCCGATAAATTTGATGTAAACAATGCCTAATTTATAAGCGATAGCAACAATTAATCTGTAATCATTTCCCTTAATATTAAATACAGCACGTCGATTTTTTTAAGATGCTTGTATGGCGGTAATAAGCTTTAATATCAGAGGGTTGAGTCCATGTGGCTTTACTAGCCTCATCAAACCACGCTTTAAGCGGCTGCTCTGCATCAGGATGTTTTTCCCAGAACTTACGTAAGGTTTGAGTTGAGATAATTTTCATGAGATTTAATTTTAGTCCCAAATAGGGACTACGTCAAGTTAAACATAAAATCAACACTCACTGTGAGTGATTAAGTGCTAGTGTCGTTGATAAGCGCTCAAGCAGCTTAAAGCCCTTTTCCGTTAGGCGGTATTTTTGAGTCGGGCTGCGTGGAGACTCGGGCTGAGTCATTTCAAGCAGACTTGAGTCGAGAGCAGGATGTAAATAGTTTTTTCTAAAACTAGGTAGATGCCTTAATTGCAGTAAGTTTAATAACTCCTGAGTACTTAGTTCATTGTGATTTAAAACAAGTAGAAGTCTTTTTACTTGGTCGCTTACTTGATCGGTCGCTTGGTCGCTTGTGCGGTAAATTGAGGTTTTTCTAATGTCCGATAAAAAATCTTGATGCGCTGCTTTGATAGGTAACTTAATTCGCGTGAAGTTATCTGTGAAAACAAAGTTTTCTCTCTCATAGTGCGCCAGAATACGCTGCACCCCTGTTCCTAGTTGCTCAACTAGTTCAAGATCTTTGAACACTCGCATGAGTTCTTTGTTACGAGGAATAGAGTAGCCTTCAAAAAACTCTTCTTGGCTTAAACCCTCAGGTAGGCTGCCTGCTGAGGTTATTTCTAAACGGTCGCTAAAGATTTCAAACTTGGGTGGTACCTCACGGGTATAGTCATTATGAATCATGGCATTAATGACCGCTTCACGCAAAGCCACAGGCTCCCAAAGGCGCGATTCAATTCGGTTCTTGGCGGTGATTAAGGTGCTTGTCGTATTTTCAGTTTCAAGTTTGTGTAATACACTCAGTGTTGCTTTGATTAGGGAGCTGTAACCATATTCGTTACTCTCTATTAAGTGAACACGTGTAGTATCTGCATACTTGGCGACTTTGATGGAAACAGCATTTTCATCAGCGAGTAGATAGCCAGCGTAGTTTAGCTCACCTTCTTCGGTGAGTAATTCGAGATTTTTCTTGAATTGCTGATTTAAGGGTTTTCTCTTTTCTTCGTAGTAAATGCGCAATTGAGCAAAACTCAGCTCTTGACGATGAGATTTGATTTTGCCAATGGAGTTACGAGTTCGACCTGCAAAAAGTCTATCAATCTGATTTTGCTTCATAGGCTCGGCAGCGCTGCCTAAGCGTATAAAGCAGCCTTTCTCTGTCATGCCGTATTTCTGTTTAAAATAAGGCTTTTCACTGCCACTGGCGATAATCAGTTTGATCACTTCTGTACCTTGCCAATTATCGACAATCACATCAAATAACCCCATGGCCGAAGGCGCAATATTCATCTTGATGCGGTCTTTGATTTTTAACATGTCGCTATCGATCGCTTGATTACTCAGAGCCTTTGCGTGCTGGTCAACACCAATATAAATAAAACCTCCCTCAGCAGAGTTGAGAAAAGCAATCACCTCTTTTTCTAAATCGAGAGCGGGTGTCAGCTCGCGTTTAAATTCGACTCGATGTGTTTCGTTGGAGGAAGGATTAAAGTTCATATAAAAATTAAAGCTTAGTGGGTATTTATCATATTCTTCACATGATACCTTGTTAGTTCTCAGAGACTCGTAGCTATGCTAAAAATGTCCATGTACCGATCTTTTTGAAGACCTAAGGTTTAACATTTGAGATACCTCATGTTTAGTAGAAATTGTCAAAAACGGGTCATGAGTGCATGTTAGTATTATCTTATAAAAGAAATAATTTTTAACACCTATTAAAAGGTGTGGAGTTGGGGACGCTAGTTCGATTTTTTGGTGGTTTTTATATGTCACGGCTAAGCGATTTTTTATCAAAATGAGCCATTTTAAAAAGAGTAAGGAATTTAAATTATGCGTCTAGTAAATCGCACCTTCGATGAGTTACAGGTTGGCGATAAAGCCGAGTTACGTCGCCTGATTACGGTTGATGATTTATATGTTTTTGCTTCAGCTTCAGGTAATTACAACCCGCTCAGTTTGCCAAATCATGATCTTGACGGTGATGGTGAACCAGAAAATATGGCACCGACGATGTTTGTAGCTTCTATCGTTTCTGCGGTGGTGGGTAATATTTTACCTGGTCCGGGTACTGCTTTTAAGGACTACCATTTTGAAGCGCATGAACGTGCCCATCCGGGTGATGAGATGCTGATTGAGGTTGAGGTCACTGATAAAAAACCCAAGAACATCGTCAGTCTTAAGTTATCGGTCACACGTACCTCGGATAATGTCCTGATTCTTGATGGTCATGCCGATGCGCATGCCCCGACCATTAAGTATGAGCGTGATAATTTGGCGGTACCGGGTTTGTTGGTGCAGCGTCATCGCCATTTTGAAGAGTTATTACGTCGTGCCAAGCAGTGCGATCCGATTCCAGTGGCGGTGGTTTGCCCACACAATAAAAACTCCCTAGGTGGTGCGGTTTTAGCGGCTAAAGAAGGCATTATTATTCCGATTCTTTTGGGTAATGAGCAAAAGATTCGTGAAGCAGCTGAGAAGCTCGGTGCTGATATTTCCGGTATGGAAATTATTGAGGTGCCTGGTAGTGATCAGGATGTGGCGACGTATGCGTGCAAGATGGTGCATGAGGAACGTGCTGTTTCTATCATGAAGGGCCATTTGCACACCGATGATTTACTACGTGCCATGTTGAATAAAGAGAGTGGTCTGCGTGTTGGTCGTCGCTTTACTCACGTCTTTATTATGGATGCACCGGGTCGCCCAGAGCTGTTTTATATCAGTGATGCAGCGATTAATATTTATCCTGATTTAAATACCAAAGTCGATATCACGCAAAACGCCATTGATTTAGCGGTTTCTTTAGGTGTAGAAGCGCGTGTTGCCGTATTATCTGCGGTTGAAGT
>JAAYRZ010000142.1 GCA_012518515.1 Alcaligenaceae bacterium | reverse complement strand
CTGAGTCACCCGTAGCACTCAAATGTCGGGCATACTATCCTAAGCTTTAAAATTAAAATCAATAAAAATTCTAGGATAGGGCGACCTATCTTGTTTGAGACTGAATACTACTATGCCATCCCATCATCCTTTTATCGGCATTGCCTTATTAATATTATCTACTTGGGCTCTATCGTCACTTGACGCAGGAGGTAAGTGGTTGATGCAATTTGGCTTACCTCTTGTCATACTTACTTGGGTACGTTATCTAGTTCATGTTGTGTTGGTTTTGGCTTTTACTTTTCCAACTCGTGGTTTTAGTGTTTTTAAATCAAAGCGAATGAGTTTTCAGATTTTTCGTGGTTCGCTAGTATTAACAGCAACTATGACTTTCTTTTCTGCCTTGAGTTATTTGCCACAAGCGGAAGCAACGGCGATTAACTTCCTTGCGCCTTTGCTAGTTTTATGTTTGGCACCCTTTTTCTTAAAGGAGCCAGCGCGTCTATCACGATGGATTGCCGCTATCTGTGGCTTTATTGGGGTGATAATTATTGTCCGACCCAGTTCAGGTTTGCATCCTATTGGGGTGATGTTTGGTTTGATGACCGCAACTATTTTCTCTTTGCAGTTTATGGTGACGCGTAAATTGGCAGAAGATGATTCCATGACCACCTTGCTTTGGACTGGCCTTGTTGGCACGGCACTGAGTAGCGTGTTGGTGTTTTTCTCTCTGGAAAATTTAGCACATATTGTGACTACCTATGATTGGCTAGATTGGGCAGTACTTGCCTCAACAGGTGTTTTTGGTACTCTAGGTCATTGGTTGCAAATCAAGGCCTATCAAAATGCACCCGCTTCATTATTAGCACCTTTTGTGTATTTGCAGATTGTTGCTGCCACTACTTTTGGTTGGTTGATCTGGAAGCAGTTCCCGGATGCATTGAGTTGGGTGGGTATTCTAGTCGTTTGCGGTAGTGGTGTTGTCGCATCGATTGTCGAATGGCGTCATAATCAAATGACTAAGCGTTTATTACATAAAACGCTGGACCTATAATTTAATAATAAACAAAAGTTAAAAAGCCTGAATCCTGTTGTGTAGAATTCAGGCTTTGAGCTTGATTAAAGCGGCTTACTCATATTGTTAGAACTGAGCATTCATAGAAAGCCAGAAGTTACGTCCGGTTTTCATATTAGTGTATAAAGGCCCATAAGCTGCTTGGCCACGTGAGTCGGTGTAATTAGCATACTCAAGAAAATCTTTATCAAATAGATTGTTAATCGAGGCACTAATAGTCACGTTTTTAGAGATTTTATAAGCAGCGCCTAGGTCAACAGTCGCATAGGATTTGTAATTACCTAATTGCTCACGGATGTGGTCATCGCTACGATAGCGAGAACTACGGTATGAACCTCTGACCCAAGTGGTTAGCTTGTCATCGACTATCCAATTGAGTTTTGCGTTGACAGAGTGTTTCGAGGCATCTGATAATGGTTTGCCTTTATCGGCTCCACTTTTTTGCTCACTGTCTAAGTAGGTATAGTTAGCATTTAGCGTTAATGCATCAGTGATAGCAATGGTGGTAGTGAGTTCGATACCCTGAGTGATTGCTTTGTCAACGTTAACTGTTTGACCGAAGTAATCAGTAGCTGGCCAATATCCATGATCTACACAACCAGGTCGATTAGGATTATCAGCCCAGCTGCAGTTTGGAACTTCTATACCACTCGTAATACGATCTTCGAACTCATTATGGAAGGCTGTGACTCCGACCATAAAGCCATTATTAGTATCATAAATAGCACCAATTTCGAAGTTCGTACTGGTCTCAGGTTTTAGAGTAGGAGTACCGATAGTTGGTATCGTACCTTGTCCTCTAAAACCGTTAATGCCTGGAGTCAACTGATCAAGACGTGGTGTTTTATAACCTCTACCCACACCACCTTTTAAGATCCAGTTGTCATTGACATTCCAAACAGCATAAGCTCGAGGACTGACATGGCTGCCGAAGATGTCGTGATGGTCGTATCGTAAACCGAAGGTTGCAGCAAAGCTATCGGTGATTTGCCATTCATCCTCTGCAAAAAGAGCGTATTGCTTATGCTCATATGGCGCAGGTGCAACACCGTCTTTCATTTCGGCTTTCCAGTATTGACCGCCAACTGTCAACATGTGATTACCGATTAAGGAGGTTAGCTTCGTGTCAAAAACTAAGTTGTTCGACTCTAACTCACGAGCACTACCAGGTGTTTTCCCAGGAGTGCCCTCAGGGATTGTGCGTCCAAGCGTTTCTCTAGTAGAGTACATAATGCTTGAGTCTAGCGTACCCCAACCTAAGCGGCCAGTATG
>JAAYRZ010000141.1 GCA_012518515.1 Alcaligenaceae bacterium | reverse complement strand
CTGGTGATTGCGATTAGTGATGATCACATCCACTTCGGCTAGTTTATCTGCCGATTCTCGTAAAGGGCCTGCTGGCAAGAGGAGACCATTGCCTATGCCTCGCTCGTCTTGGACAACAATTTCTACGTCACGTTGCAGTGCTAGATGTTGTAAGCCGTCATCAGCGATGATGACATCGGTTTGTGGGTAATGTGTCAATAAAGCTTGCACTGCAAGTTTGCGTTTAGGATGTACGGCAATCGCAGCATACTGGGCAAGCAAAGCAGGTTCGTCACCAATAAGAGTAGCTTGGGCCTCAGGCCCTTTAGCAACTCTGGCTTCCTTGCCGATCTTGACTCCATAGCCTCTAGAAATAATACCCGGTTGGTAACCTCTGCTTTGCAATGCTTTGATCAAGGCAGCCACGACGGGGGTTTTACCAGTGCCGCCGACATAAATATTACCCACCACAATCACTGGACAAGGCGCGCGATAGGAGGGCTTGATGTTTCTCTGATAAAGTTTTTTTCTGATGTTCTGAATTAAGCCGTTGACTTTGCTAAAAGGGAGTAAGCAAGTACTTAAGAAGCCACCATGTTGCCATTGTGATTGCAACTGATCGCTAAAACTTTTTGCTGAGAAGGAGTTGTGGTCTTGTTGATGGCTTTTCATGGGCTATTTCTATCGTCTTTAAAAGTTACCCACAAAAGTTGTGGATAACTTTGTGAATAAAACTCTGTATGTCTGTCATTATACGTAGCTGAGGGGTAGTTGCTCAAATGCTGTGCAATTTTAATGAAATAATTAAATTGCTTAAAAATCAATGGTTTATGATGTTTTATTGAAGTTGAACTTGAGAGGTTGAAAATAAATGATGTTTTTGTGGAGTGAAAGTCATCTTTTTCTTCGCTGTGGACAACTTAAATTGTAAATTAGCATTTAGAGTAGATTTTTCTTAAAAATTGTGTTTGTGTAGTTAAAAAATAATTAGTTTTAAAATAAAAGTCCAAATTATAATTTTGGAATCAATTCTTGTAATATAGATGGGCACTTTTAAGTCTTTTATTCAATAAACATGACTAAGTCCATGCATTTACAAGTGATTTTGAAGATATGTTTGTTAAAAAGTATTAATCCACAAAACTTGTGGATAACTTTGTGAATAAGTCTCTGGAGATCCGTGTTTCTACGTACTAAGCGGGATGTTGCTTAAAAAAAGTGCAATATTTATGAAATATATAAACCTCTTTAAAATCAATAACTTGTAGTTGTTTGTTCAAGTGTTACCTAAGAAATCAGTTATAAAAATGGATTTCTCCCAGTGAGAGCGGCGTAATTCCTGAGTTGTGGAAAAGTATTCCTCGTTTTTTGTTTTACCACTGGATTTTTACTTAAAGTTTTGTTATGAGCCAAGAAAAAGTACTGTCTGTTACAGAATTGAGTCATCTTATTACACAGACCCTAGAGTATCAGATACCGATGTTCAGGGTAGAAGGGGAAATATCGCAAATAACCAAAGCTTCTTCTGGGCATTATTACTTTTCTATTAAAGATGAACATAGTGCCATGAGTGCCGTTATGTTTAGAGGTCGTGCTATGAGCCTTGACTTTCAACCTAAGCAGGGTGATATGGTGGAGCTCAAGGGGAAGTTATCTTTATTTGCAGCACGTGGTTCTTTACAGATTCAGGTCGATGAAATGCGTCGTGCGGGGGTGGGTAATCTTTTTGAGCAGTACCTGCGTATTTTAGAAAAATTAAAAAAAGAAGGCTTGTTTGACTCTGAGTATAAATTAATGATCCCCGCCTATCCAAAACGGGTGGGTATCGTTACCTCTTTGCAGGCAGCAGCCTTACACGATGTGTTGACCGCTTTAAGGCGGCGAGCGCCGCAGTTCACTGTCACTATTTACCCGAGCTTAGTGCAAGGTGCAGGAGCTGTTGATGAGCTGATGCGAGCTTTGGCCCAAGCTGAATTACGTCAGGAGGTCGATGTGATTTTATTGGTGCGAGGAGGTGGTAG
>JAAYRZ010000140.1 GCA_012518515.1 Alcaligenaceae bacterium | reverse complement strand
GATTCACGTGGTGAGCGCTTAGATGTGACAGAGCATGGTTTATTTAGTGGCCTGATCTGGAATGGCGAAGAAGCTAAGCGCATCGGTTTAATTGATGACTTAAGTAGTCCACAGCAAATTGCTGTTGAGCGTGTTGGTGAGCCTAAGGTGGTTGAATACCGCACCAAAACCAACCCCATTTCAAACTTACTTAATCGCACACCGTTTAATTTCGGCTCATATGATTCCAATCAAATCGTGGAAACCGTGCTAACAGAAATCAATACTCAAGGTGTTAAATTACAATAACGCTACTCCTTAACTCCTTCCTTGATGATTGTTAGGATGAATAAACAGCAAAGCAAAGAGCAACAATTACGCTTTCACAAAAGACGTGCCACCGGCCTTTTTCTGCTGATGGCATTGATTTTTATCGTCTGTGCCTTTGTGCAGCATGATAACTCACCGGTATGGCTCGACTACGTCCGTGCCTTTTCTGAGGCCGCAATGATCGGGGCCTTGGCTGATTGGTATGCTGTTACCGCTATTTTCCACCACCCTTTGGGGCTAAAAATACCGCATACCAATATCATCAGAAAAAAGAAAAAGCAGATTGGTGATGGTCTGGGCGACTTTATCGTCGATAAGTTTCTCAGTGATGAAAATGTACGTCCCTATATTGAGAAACTACAACCCTCAAAGTTTGTTGGCAACTGGTTAGCTAAAGAAACCACCCAAGCCATGATATTGCGTGAAAGCTCGGCACTGATAGAAGAAACGATTCAGAAAATGGACGATAGAGAAGTCGTCGCCTTTATCAAAAAACAGGCTTACGAGCTCAGCGATAACTTAGAAGCTCATCAAGTGGCTGCCAATGCCATTGATTTTGTGTTGGATAAACGATGGCACCAAGAGCTTATTACGACAATTTCTCAAGAAATACGTAATTACATCGTTCAAAACCACCAAGATATTTATAACCTAGTTCAGGAAAAAAGCCATAAACTCATTCCCGATTTAGTCGATAAAAAAATCGCCAAAGAGATCACCATTTCTTTGATCACCTTTTTGCTGGAGCTGGAAAATGATCCTAAGCACACAGTTTACCGCGAAATTCCTAATCGCTTATTAGACCTTAAGCGCCAGATCCTGCATAACGATGAATGGCATAAAAACCTAAACTCACTTAAAAATGAGTTCATGCAAGACGAGAAGCTGGAGCGCTTTGCTTACGATATCTGGTACACCATCAAGCGCTCTGCTAGCACAGCGCTAGAGGCTGAGGACTCGCCCCTTAAAAAGCACCTCAGACGTCATATTGCTAAGCTAGCTCACGAGCTTCAAGAAGATAATGTCTTACAAGCTAAGCTCGACCCATGGATTCACAAAACAGCTTATCGCTATTTTCGTAAAAACCGTCACCAAATCGCTCGCTTTATTAGCACAACAGTCGGCAACTGGGAAGCGGATAGACTCAATCGAACCTTGGAGTTGGAAGTCGGTAAGGACCTACAATATATCCGTATCAACGGAACCATCATCGGAGGCTTAGTCGGTCTGTTAATTCATCTTATCGGTGATTTACTTTAAACATAGACTACTAATTTGCTGGAATCGCATAAGTCCCAACCACATGGCAAACTGCCTTATCCTCCTGACCCTCAGAGTAAATATAGACCTCACCTACTGCTAGCGTGCGCCCTAGCTTGAGCAATTTACACTCAGCAATCAGATTTTTACCACCCTCAGGTTTTCTTAAAAAAGACACGTTAAGATTAGTTGTCACGGCTAAGGGCACAATACCAATCTCACCCAAGATAGCAATATACAAAGCTACATCAGCTAAACCCATCATGGTCGGACCGGAAACCGTACCACCAGGCCGTAAGTCCGCATCAGTGACGATATGTCGTACTCTGGCGCTACTATCACCAACACGCAGCACATCTACCGGCATCTGCGGAAAATCGCTTGCTAAAAAAGCAACAATATCATCAATCCCTGCTTTTTCAAGCCCTTTGCTACTTATCATCTTAAACCCCTATATCGTTTACCCTGTATGCAGCTGTAGACCACGTATTTAAAGGCTCTAAGCCAAGGACAACTGCCATCTAATACCAAAGTCTTGTATTAAAAAAACACAAGTAAAAGTATATTGAATTTCAGCGTGTTATCTAACGCCACTTATTGCTTTTTGCAATTCTTCAACCATAAATTAAAACCAAAAACCAAAACAATAACTATTACCCAGGAGACAATTATGACTACTTCTAGCGATCATGTCGCCAAGTTGATAGCCAATCCTAAGTATCAAGCGTTGGTCAAAAAAAGAAACAGTATTAATAATACGTTCTTTATTATCATGTTGGTGGTTTATGCTGGCTTCATCCTTTTGGTGGCCTTTGCGAATAACTTGATGGAACAACCGATTGGCAATATGACCATGAGTGTTGGCGTTGCTTTAGGTACCTTGGTACTGGTGAGCGCCAGTATCATGATTATTGCTTACACCATCATTTGTAACCGTTCCATAGACCCTGCTCTTAAAGAAGTCCTTAAGGAGGTTCAAGAATGAATAAGCTATTTGCGACTCTCTTTTTGTTAGCTGGCTCAAGCTCGATTGCTCATGCCGCTACCGGTGGTCCCAGCATGCCTGCGATCATCATGTTCTTAATCTTTATTGCCGGTACCATGGTCAT
>JAAYRZ010000139.1 GCA_012518515.1 Alcaligenaceae bacterium | reverse complement strand
TAGCTACGCCCCCAGAAGACTTAATACCCTCACTAGGATTAAACTTACCAGGTCCATGGTAAAGCACTGGATCTTCCTCAGCCAACTCATAGCCCTGGCCTTTCTTAGTGACTACATGAACAAACTGCAGCCCTCCCAGACGTCTAACATTATCCAACAAAGGGAGTAAAGCATCTAAATCATGACCATCGATTGGACCAAGATAATTAAAGCCAAATTCTTCAAATAAGGTATGAGCACCCATTAGGCTTTTTGCCTGGTCCTTGACATGACCTTTGAAACGCCGCGCAAATTCTGCCATCGGCTCAGGCAAACGTTCTAGCATGACCTTACTCATGTCACTAGCTTCTTTATACAAAGGAAAACCACTAGAAATCAAACGGCTAAAGTACTTATTTAACGCTCCGACTGGTGGAGAAATAGACATATCATTGTCATTAAGCACGACTAATAAATTAATCCCACTCATATCACCGGCATTATTCAACGCTTCAAACACCATACCCGCTGTCATTGCACCATCACCGATAACAGCAATATGCTGACGATCAAGCCCCTGATTTCGAGCGGCAACAGCCATCCCTAAAGCAGCAGAAATTGAGGTTGAAGAATGGGCGGTACCAAAGGCATCATAAGGTGATTCCGAGCGCTTAGGGAATCCGGATATATGGCCTTGACGACGAATATATGGCAATTCCTCACGACGTCCAGTCAGCACCTTGTGAGCATAGGCCTGATGCCCCACATCCCAAATCAGACGATCTTCAGGGGTATTAAATAGATAATGCAAAGCTATTGTTAGCTCTACGGTCCCTAGATTGGACGATAAATGACCACCAGTATTGGCTACAGACTCTAAAATGTACTGACGTAATTCCTTGGCCAACTCAGGCAATTGGCAACGAGTCAACTCTTTTAAATCTTTTGGAGATTTAATTTTATTTAATAAATTCTTCATCACAACCCTTAGCTTTGGCGACGGATAATCAAATCAGCCAAAGATCTTAATCGTTCTGCACGTGGTCCTAAAGGCTGAATCGCCTCTAAGGATTGCTCATGCAACGATTCAGCATAACGTTTAGCTTCCTCTAGACCAAGCACGCTAACATAGGTTGGCTTATTGTCTTGCTCATCCTTGCCTGCTGTCTTGCCTAAGGCACTAGTGTCCATCGTGGCATCAAGAACATCGTCAACCACCTGATAGGCTAAACCTAATTTTTGTGCATACTTCTTAAGCGCTAAATAATCTTCATAACTAGTCGCAACGGTAATAGAACCTAACAAAATGCTAGCTTCAATCAAGGCGCCGGTTTTTAACTGATGCATCAGCTTAAGACGAGATTTTGAAATTTGCTGATCAACAGAAGCCAAATCCATATATTGACCACCGACCATCCCCCTACTACCAGAGGCTACTGCTAATTGCTGCACCACCTTAACAACCAGTGCTGGTGCCGCAGGCATATTGGCAACCGTTTCGAAAGCCAAGCTTTGTAGAGCATCACCAACTAATAAGGCATTAGACTCACCATATTGAATATGCACTGTCGGCTTGCCACGACGCAACTCATCATCATCCATGCACGGCATATCATCATGCACCAATGAATAAGCATGAATCAATTCTACCGCAGTAGCCGCAGCAACTAAGGCTTTTTTAGACTGCTCACTCAACTCATTATGATGACCTGCTTCACCCGCAGCCAAAACAAGCGCAGCACGAATACGTTTGCCACCGCCTAAGCAGGCATAACGCATCGCTTCGTGCAAACCTGCTAAATGAGGATTTTCATCGGATACCGTCAATACCTGCTCTAAAGAAGACTCCAGCTCCGGCACTACGTATGAGCTTAACCAATGGTCAAATGACAACTCTTGACTCATCTAATTAACCTCATTGTCCTGTGGTAAAGGCTTAAGTAAGTTTTCTTGTAGAACTTGCACTTGTAACTGCGCATCATCAAGCCTTTGCTGACATACACGACTTAATAACATGCCGCGCTCATAGGCCTTAAGCGCATCATCTAGCGACAGTACCTGATTTTCCATCGACTGAACAATGCCCTGCAATTCCTTCATTGCTTCTTCAAACTGCTCCGGCAACTCTTGCTGCTCAGCATGCAAAACTGATTTGTCCTTAGACACACCAGCCTCCTACAAAATTGAATAATCCAACATTGTACGAAAATCCATAGTTTTTGTCGCTAATTTTCAGCAAATCATCAATGAACTATCACTTGGAATAGCAAATATTTTTATGACTTGCCCTCCTTCCAAATGCTTTGCGGCTCAAAGCAGCTAGTTATTACCAGTAGCAACAGGTCGGTTCGGATTGCTGGACCACTCACTCCATGAACCAACGTATAACTTAGCACCTTTTAGGCCAGCTACCTCCATGGCTAATAAATTATGACAAGCACTAATACCTGAACCGCATTGATGCACCACCTCACTAGAAGGACGGACGCCTAATAAATTACTAAACTCGCTCTTTAATGCTTCAGCTGACTTTAGCTTGCCACTCTCTTCTAAGTTTTCACTAAAAGGACGGTTAATAGCACCCGGAATATGTCCAGCAATAGGATCAAGCGGCTCCTCATCGCCTCTATATCGAGCAGCTGAACGTGCATCAATCACTAAGAAATCCTGTAAGCGGATATTAACCTCGACTTCGTCGACATTAACCCTTCCACCGACGAGGCGAGGCGCTTCTTGCCAGGCAACTGCAGTAGCAAACGGGACGTCAACAGAATCCTCCGCTCCACCTGAGGATTGCCATGCAGAAAAACCACCATCGAGCACCTGCACACTAGCACAACCGACCCACCGCAACATCCACCAGAGACGGGCAGCGAACATACCTGTAGTATCGTCATAGACAATATAGTGATCAGAAGATTGCATTCCGCGGCTACCAAGTAAAGCAGCAAAGTCATCACGCTCCGGCAACGGGTGACGACCATTAGTTCCATTGGACGTAGTCGCCAAGTCTTTTTCAACATCAAAAAAAACGGCACCCGGAACATGTCCCTCTAAATACGATTGACGTCCATACTCGGCATCTCGTAAATCACTACGTACATCAATAATATGGATCTTCTTATCAGAGCTACTATTTTGGAGTAATTCTTTTAGCTCATTTACTGAAATTAATGGATGCATGATTATCTCCTTTGGTGCTTAATCTAAATCGTGAACTTATTCTTTAAGTATAGACAAGATTAATCAAAAGTAAGAACAAACAATCACTTTTGGCTCTAATTATTCTCTACAGTCTTCTGCAGCTTTGCTGCCTTACGCACTTGCAACATAGTCGCCCAAGCTGATAGAGCACCTGCCGAAATAACCCCAGCAATACCTACCCAAACAAGCAAATCCGGCACATCATCCCAAAACAAAATCCCCATGAAGACAGAAAAGACAATCGTCATATATTGCAATACAGCTGATAAAATCGGAGACCCTGAGCCATAGGCTTTAGTAATACACAACTGCCCTACCAATCCACTCAAACCAACCGTAAGCAACCCGACCCAAGCCTGAGCTGAAATCTGCCTAATCTCAGCGCTATCAAAAGTAATCAATCCTGTAACTGTGACTACTAGAGAAAAATAAAAGACAGTAATCCAAGTAGACTCGCCAAGCTTACCAAGTGAGCGAATTTGCATCATAGCAACGGCTGCACTAATGCCCGAGCCAAGCCCCAAAAGTACTGCAAAATACTGATCCTCTCCTAAGCTTGGCCTTAAAACCAACAACACACTAGCGAAGCCCAATATACAAGTAAAAAACCTAAACCAGTCCCTTCTTCCTTCTACACCCTTGATAAATAGCCATAAGCCTATAAATAAAGCAGAGGTATAATTTAATGTAGTGGCGGTAGCCAATGGCAATACTGAATAACAGTAAAAAACCAGTGACAATGCTGTCACACCAAAGAGATTGCGGAAAAAATGCAACTTATAGCTTTTAGGCTTTAACGAATGTCCCGTCAACACTGCCCATACAAAAATCAGCAGCACAGACGGCAAACCACGAGCAATAATTGTCAGGGACAAAGGTACACTTAACTCCCCGACAAACTTGACGCCTGCACCCATCATTGAAAACATAAATGACGCCAATAGCATCCAGAGAGAATGCATGTAAAGCTCCTTTAATTTGTCTATAAAGCTGACATTTAAATTACATTTAACGCTTGATATTGTTAATATTAAGCGCATACTATTTATTAATTATTCTATCCCTACTCAATCAGATTGGAAATGGAAATCACATGATGCGAATTGTTTTATTCTTAGCAACCAACCTAGCAATTATTTTGGTGCTATCAATTACTACCAGTATTTTTGGCTTAAATCGCTGGCTTACTGATCAAGGGATTGATTACACCTCCTTATTAGTTTTTGCTTTAATCGTCGGCTTTACTGGTTCGATTATTTCTTTATTAATTAGTAAACCAATGGCCAAAATGAGCACACGCGCTCGTGTCATTAATCCAAGCCAACCAGCTAACAGACAAGAAGCCTGGTTGGTCGAGACCGTGTCACAATTTGCACAACGTGCGGGGATTGGCATGCCTGAGGTTGCTATTTACGAAGGTGCCCCTAACGCTTTCGCTACTGGCGCTTTTAAGAATAACGCCTTAGTCGCTGTCTCAACGGGTCTGTTGCAAAGCATGAACGAAGAAGAAGTGGCAGCCGTTTTAGGCCATGAAATTGCTCACGTCGCTAATGGTGACATGGTAACAATGACCCTAATTCAGGGGGTTGTAAACACCTTCGTTATCTTCTTAGCCCGTGTTGTGGGTTATGCCATTGACCGCGCCGTATTTAGAAATGAGCGTGAAGGTACAGGTATTGGTTATTTCCTTACAGTCATTGTTTTGGAGATCGTCTTTGGTATTGTCGCCTCAATGATCGTAGCCTGGTTCTCACGCCAGCGAGAATTTAGAGCAGACGCCGGCGCCGCCCAATTAATGGGTACTCCAAGCTCCATGATTAAAGCGTTACAACGACTACAACAACTACAAGAAGGCGAATTACCCAAAAACATTCAGGCCTTGGGTATTTCAAATAGCAATAAACTAGCTAACCTTTTTGCAACTCACCCGCCTTTAGAAGTTCGTATTCAGGCTTTAGCAAAATAATTTACCTGCCCTATTATTTAAAATAAAAGCGTCGTTTCAAAACCCTGAAACAACGCTTTTTTTAATACTATTGCAACGTAATAGACTTACTCTACATCTCGCCAGTTATCACCTACTGCCACCTCAGCCACTAAGGGCACACTCAACTCGGCGACATTACTCATCAACTCAGGCAGTGCTTTGTAGATCAAATCCTTTTCGTCCAGAGGAACCTCTAGTACCAGTTCATCATGCACCTGCATAATCATACGAGACTTCAGCTGCTTTTCTTCAATAAAATCCTGTACAGCAACCATCGCCATCTTAATAAGATCAGCTGCTGTCCCTTGCATAGGCGCATTAATCGCTTGGCGCTCAGCATTCGCCCGACGTGGCCCCTTAGCTCCTTGAATCTCAGTAAACCACAATCGACGACCAAAGGAAGTTTCAACGTAACCATTATCAGTTGCCTCCTGCTTGATGCGTTCCATATAGTTCGCTACACCAGGGTAACGAGTAAAATAACGATCGATATATAACTTAGCGGCATCACGCGTGATATCTAGGTTCTTAGCCAGACCAAATACCCCCATCCCGTAAATTAAGCCGAAGTTAATCGCCTTAGCCGAATAACGTTGCTCCGCTGTCACATCCTCAATCTTATCTACAGAAAAAATCTCTGCAGCAGTACTACGGTGAATATCCTTGCCTTCAGCAAAGGCCTGACGTAGTCCTGCATCTTCTGAGATATGAGCCATGACACGCAATTCAATCTGCGAATAGTCTGCTGCCACAATCACATGACCAGGCTCTGCTACAAAGGCCTGACGAATACGACGCCCCTCTTCACTACGCACAGGAATATTTTGCAAATTTGGCTCAGAAGATGATAAGCGTCCAGTAACTACCGAAGCCTGAGAGTAACTCGTATGCACTCTACCAGTCGCAGGCCAAATCATGGTCGGCAACTTATCCGTATAAGTAGACTTCAACTTAGCCAAGCTACGATATTCTAAAATCAACTTCGGTAAAGGGTAGTCTTCAGCTAATTTATTAAGCGTTTCTTCATCGGTTGAAGGCGCTCCTTTAGGCGTTTTCTTAATAACAGGCAAGGCCATTTTTTCAAAAAGAATCGTTCCTAGCTGACGTGGTGAATTTAAATTAAAGGCCTCACCAACAATATCATGCGCTTCTTTTTCTAGTTCATCTAAGCGTGCAGCAAACACCCGACTTTGCTCTAATAAAGACTTCTCATCCAGCTTTACCCCATTGCGTTCAATCACAGTCAATACTGGCGATACCTGCATTTCCAATTGATAAATACGCTTAAAACCTTCTTCTGCCTCAATCAAAGGTAACATCACCTGATATAACTGCAACGTCACATCAGCATCTTCACATGCGTATTCAGATGCCTTATCAATCGGCACTTGATCGAAAGTAATTGCTGAAGCGCCCTTGCCACAAATGGCCTCATAACTAATACCATTGCGACCCAAATAGCGCTGCATTAACTCTTCCATGCCAACCCGCTTAGAAGAATCCAATACATAAGCCATCAACATAGTGTCATGAGCAATACCTTTTAAACTAATCTTTTCATTAGCTAGAACATGCGTATCAAACTTGGCATTTTGCAGAACCTTCTGAGAGCCTTCATCCTCTAACCAAGGCTTTAATTGCTCTAAAACAAACTGCTTATCTAGCTGCTCCTCTAACATGGAAGCGCTATGAGCAACTGGCACATACCAAGCTTGTCCCGGCTTTACCGACATGGACAAACCTACTAAGCGTGCACCCATCGAGTACAGACCATCTGTTTCAGTATCCAACGCCACGATATCTGCTTTTTCAAGAACTTGAATCAGTGCTTTTAACTGCTCTTCTGTAGTCACTGTCTGATAATCAATGGTAGCTGGTGCGGTTGGAATAACTTCTACCTGAACCCTGGCATCTTGCTCAGGGATAGCTTCTGGATCGCCGCTCAGATCTCGCAACCAGGTTCTAAAACCGTACTTCTGGTAAATATCAATCAAGGTCTCCGTGTCTTGGGGCAAAGGACGTAAATCATCAGGAGAATCAATTTCCGCAGGAAGATCACAATCAGCCTTAATGGTCACCAATCGACGCGTCATCTCAAAATTCGGTATAAACTCACGAAGATTATTACCAGCTACTCCCTTTATCTCATCCGCATGAGCGATAAGATTATCCAGAGTGCCATACTCTTCTAACCACTTTGCAGCAGTTTTAGGGCCGACCTTGGGTACACCCGGAATATTATCCGCAGTATCTCCCATCAACATCAAGTAATCAATAATTTGTTCAGGCTTTACACCATAACGCGTTTTGACCCCGTCAACATCTAGCACCTGATTACTCATCGTATCAATCAAGGTCACCCCCTCATGCACCAACTGAGCCATATCCTTATCGCTAGTGGAAATAATAGACTCGATGCCGTTTTCAGTGCCTTTTTTAGCTAAAGTAGCAATCACATCATCAGCTTCTACCCCCTCAACAGCAATAACTGTCCAGCCCATCGCACGAATGGCATCATGAATGGGTTTTATCTGAGAACGCAAATCATCAGGCATTGGTGGGCGATTCCCTTTATACTCTTTATAGATATCGTCCCTAAAGGTTTTGCCCTTCGCATCAAACACGCAAGCCATATAATCAGGATTATAATCTTGGTTTATCTTGCGCATCATGTTCATTACGCCATAGAGAGCACCTGTGGGCTCACCCAGGGCATTTCTTAAATTAGGCATAGCGAAAAATGCACGGTATAAATAACTTGAGCCATCAACAAGCAATAAGGTTTTTTTCATGTCAACCAGTAAAGAAAAATTAACTGTAGGTTCTGATCTTACAGTAGAAGACAAAGCTGAAAACACTAAAAGTGTCAGTCGCTCAGAAATGAAGCAAGTAGAAGCATCCAAAGCAGACACCATTAAGGGTCAAGTCTCAGAGATTTCTCAGGAACTAGCAACAGCTGCTGAGCATCTAATCGGTCTCAACAAAGCAGTTAGTATTTTTGGAAGTGCTCGCACGCCTCGGAATTCTTTTTACTATAACAAAACCATCGAAATCAGTAAATTACTCGCTGAGTCCGGCTTTAGTATTATTTCCGGTGGTGGCCCTGGCATTATGGAAGCCGCTAATAAGGGATGCTATGAGGCAGATGGCCACAGCGTCGGCTTAAACATCAAGTTACCACATGAGCAGCATGACAACTCATACCAATCAGATAGTCTCTATTTTAAGTATTTTGTTTCACGCAAAACGACTTTTTTCATGAATAGCTCTGCTTATATCATGATGCCGGGCGGCTTCGGCACCATGGATGAGGTATTTGAAACACTCACCCTTATTCAAACGGGTAAAGCTCACCACGCCCCCATTGTGTTTGTAGGCAGTGAATTTTGGGGTGGTTTAGTAGACTGGATCAAAGAACAATTATTAGGTTGTAGTTACGTTTCTGCCCCTGATCTTGATCTTTTTGTTGTTGAAGACAATCCTGAAAAAATTGTCGATTATGTTGTGAGTAAACACAAAGAGCTTTCTCTAGACAAAGACTGCTTTGGCTTAAGATAAGCAGCTAACTACAGCGATTAGCGTTACTCTACAGTTTCATCTAGCTCTGCTGGAGGACGACAAGTCAAGTGCACAGAACGCGCTTGTCGTCCCAAAGCTCTCAGCTCATTGCGCAATTCCTCGCTGATATAACGCTCGCGTCGAATATCGACTTCCACTACCTCTCCATCATACTCTGCACAAGCAGCCTCCAAATGCGCTTGACACACTGTCACATCCCCCTCTATGCAGGTCGCTTCAAAATGAATATCACCTTCGGTATACATCGGAGTCGTCTTACACGCACTTAATGACAAGGCTAGTGCCGTAGCTAGAGAAAAATAATATATTTTTGAACTGTAATTAGTCTTCATAGGTTTTAGTAATGTTCTTCCTCGCCTGTGCTTATAATTCGACTTAAGAGCAATCAGGGTTATAATGGAGCGTTTACATTTAGAATAAAAGTGACTCTTAGAAAAGCAACTATAAACCTAATCGCTTTTTTATTCTGATCAAGTCTAATTTTTATCACTATTATCTTTAGAAGTCTATCCATGCAAGAACAATATCATTCTTCTGCTGTTGAACAAGAAGCACAGAAAATTTGGCAAGAACAAGATGTCTATCGTGTTATCGAAGGCGCAAAAAATGCTGCCGGTGAAGAAAAACCAAAATACTACGCTTGCTCAATGCTACCTTATCCTAGCGGTAAGTTACACATGGGCCATGTGAGAAACTACACGATTAATGATGTTATGACGCGCCAACTTCGAATGCGTGGTTATAACGTCTTGATGCCCATGGGCTGGGATGCCTTTGGTATGCCAGCTGAAAACGCTGCTATCAAGTCTAAAGTGCCGCCTGCTAAATGGACTTATGACAACATTGCTTATATGAAAAAGCAAATGAAGTCCATGGGTTTAGCAATCGACTGGTCTCGTGAGATGTGTGCTTGTGATCCCGAGTATTATCGTTGGAATCAATGGCTGTTCTTGAAGATGCTCGAAAACGGCATCGCCTATCGTAAAACCCAAGTAGTTAATTGGGATCCTGTCGATCAAACTGTTTTGGCTAATGAGCAGGTTATCGATGGCCGTGGATGGCGTTCTGGTGCCATCGTCGAAAAGCGCGAGATTCCTGGCTACTACTTACGCATTACCGACTATGCTGAAGAGCTACTTGATTACACTAAAAATCACCTAGACGGTTGGCCTGAACGCGTTCGTCTAATGCAAGAGAACTGGATCGGCCGCAGTGAAGGCGTACGCTTTGCTTTTACTCACGATATTCGAAATGCTGAAAATGAACTAATCCAAGACGGTCGCATGTATGTCTTTACCACCCGTGCTGATACCATCATGGGTGTTACTTTCTGTGCCGTTGCTCCTGAGCACCCTATTGCTACTGAAGCTGCTCGTCGTGATGACAAAGTAGCCGCTTTTATTAAGGAAGCCATTAAAGGTGGCACTAGCGAAGCCGACTTGGCCACCAAAGACAAAGAAGGTATTCCTACCGGACTGACGGTAACTCACCCTATTACCGGTCAAGAAATTGAGGTTTGGGTCGGTAATTACGTCTTGATGAGCTACGGTGATGGCGCGGTGATGGCTGTTCCGGGCCACGACGAAAGAGACTTCGCTTTTGCCCTTAAGTACAAACTACCAATTATTCAAGTTATCGACATTGATGGTGAGACCTACTCAGATCAAGAGTGGCAGGATTGGTATGCTGACAAAGAAGGTGGCAAGCTCATTAACTCAGCTCAATACGATGGTTTAAGCACTAGCGAAGCCATTGATAAAATCGCTGACTTCATGGTTGAAAAGCAACTAGGTGATAAAAAAATCACTTGGCGCATTCGTGACTGGGGCGTTTCTCGTCAACGCTACTGGGGCACACCCATTCCAATTATTCACTGTCCTGATTGTGGTTCTGTTCCCGTCCCAGAAAAAGATCTGCCAGTGATTTTACCTGAGCATTTAATTCCTGATGGTAGCGGCAACCCACTAAATAAATGTGAAGAGTTTTTACACGTCGCCTGCCCTTCTTGTGGCGCCGATGCACGTCGTGAAACCGATACGATGGATACCTTTGTCGATTCTTCCTGGTACTTTATGCGCTACGCTTCAGCCAACAATAACGATGCTATGGTTGATGAGCGCAATAATTACTGGATGCCAATGGACCAGTACATCGGCGGTATTGAGCACGCAGTTATGCATTTACTATATGCCCGCTTCTGGACTAAAGCCATGCGAGATATGGGGCTACTCAATTACGACGAACCTTTTGTCAAGCTACTCTGTCAGGGCATGGTATTAAATCATATTTACTCTCGCCGTACCGAACTCGGCGGTCTCGAGTACTTTGCACCAGACGAGGTGGAAAACATCTTTGATAGCAAAGGCAATATTATTGGTGCTAAGCTAATAAGTGATGGCTCTGATGTCCAATACGACGGTATTGGCACCATGTCAAAATCCAAAAATAACGGTATCGATCCGCAAGAACTAATTGATGAAATGGGCGCTGATACAGCACGCCTTTTTGTCATGTTCACTAGCCCTCCTGAACAAACTCTCGAGTGGTCAGGCAGTGGCGTTGATGGCTCTAATCGTTTCTTGCGACGTCTCTGGAATTATTGTTTCAAGCATCAGGAGCAAATTCGCCAAGGGCAAGACAATATTGACTGGGCAGCTCAAGACAACCTAGATAAATCCATCAAAGACTTGCGTCTTGAAACACATGCTTTATTAAAGCAAGCAAATTATGACTACAATCGTATTCAATACAATACAGTTGTATCAGCTAATATGAAGCTCTTAAATGTTCTCGAAGCGGCTAAACTCCCCGAAGGAGAGCTAAGTAATCATGTCATTCGAGAGTCTGTTTCTATTATGCTACGTATGCTCTATCCGGTAGTGCCACATATCACTTGGCACATTTGGCGTGAGTTAGGGCTAGTCGATGCCTATGGTGACTTACTGGATGCGGCTTGGCCTGAAGTAGATGAAGCAGCCCTGATTGCAGATGAAATTGAGTTGATGTTACAGATCAATGGTAAGTTGCGCGGTTCCCTTATGGTTCCTAACGATGCCGATAAAGACTTGATTGAGTCCACTGCCAGAGCACATTCTTCAGTTGAACGCTTTCTTGAGGGGCGTCCGATCAAACGTGTTATTGTTGTTCCCGGTCGCCTCGTCAACGTGGTTGGTTAATCATGAACACTAATAAGCTATTTGCCCTCAGTCCAATATTACGACAACGAGCTTTTAAGCAGTATGGTATGTTCCTGCTGCTTCTACTATTAATCTTTAGTCTTGCCGCCTGCGGCTTTAAGCTGCGTGGTGCGACACCACTGCCGTTTAACAGTTTATATACCAACATAAGCTCTCAAACAAGCTTTGGCTCATATATTATTCGTGGTATCAGGGCTAACTCCCCTCACACCCGAATCGTTGACAATGCCACTGAGGCAGAGGCTCGACTCATCCAGATTAATAGTAGACGCACACGTAAAGAGATGTCTTTAGATATCAACGGTAAGGTAGAAGAGTACGAATTAGGCTTATATATCAGCTTCACCTTAGTAGATAATGCTGGCAATACCTTATTAGCACCAACGACCTTGTCAAACTTGCGCCTATTACCCTATGATGAAGATGACTCGGCAGCTAAAGCTGCAGAAATGCAGCAACTTTACTCCGATATGGAGCGTAATATCGCTAGCTCTATGTTACAGCGTATTACGGCAGATGAAGTCATCGAACGCTACCGCCAATTGCACGGAAATTAATGGCTAATTTTAGTCTTGATAGAATCAACCTCAACCAAGAGCCTTCACCACTCTATTGTGTAGTCGGTGATGAGCTCTTGTTGAGAATTGAAGCAGTTGATGCCTTGAGACAATGGACATATAAGCATGACTATACAGAGCGTAGCTCATTAAGTCTTTCGGCAACAGATGATTGGGGTGTCATTGAAGAGTTTACACAGAGTATGTCTCTGTTTTCCGAACGTAAACTACTTGAATTACTAATCCCAACCGGAAAGCCTGGACGCAAAGGTAGTGACGCTTTAAATCAGCTTGTCGCGCAAGTTAAACAAGGCCAATTGATTGATACAATCGTCATTGTCAGCTTGCCAAAATTAGACTGGCAAACTGCTAAAGCCAAATGGTGGCAGGAGCTTTCTGCAGTTGCTCAAGTAGTTGAGCTGCCCCAGATCGAGCGAGAACAACTACCCTCTTGGATTGCTCAACGCCTAAAGCGACAAAAGCAATCCGTCGACAGAGAGACACTTAACTGGATTGTAGATAAGGTCGAGGGCAACTTATTTGCTGCTCACCAAGAGATTCTTAAACTTGGGCTAAGCTACCCTGAGGGTGAGATAACCTTTGACAGCATTCAACAATCAATTCAAGATGTTGCACGCTACGATGTCATCTCACTCATGACTGCTATGCTAGAAGGCGATGCTAAAAGGACCCGTAGGATTCTTGAAGGCCTTGAAGCAGAAGGCGAAGCATTACCCCCTATTTTAGGTTTTATGATGATCGATATCCGTCATCTTTATAATTTAGCTGTTGCACGGCATAAGGGACTAAATCCTTCTTCACAATTGCGTTCACTATACATCAGGCCACCCAAGTCAAATTTGATTTTAAAGGCACTCGAACGGCTCAGCTTAATGCAATTAATGGGAATTATTCAGCATGCCCATGACGTCGATCGTATTCTCAAGGGCATCCCTGTACAGGGTCGTCTTAATAATCCTTGGCAAGAATTACTACGCTTAAGCTTAAAAATAGTTGATCCGCGAGCCGTTTAGAGCATTCACTTTAAATAATTTAACCATTTATTATTTCAATATTGTCATGAACACAACACAGTCTACTTTCTCTTCCGAACTATCGGTGCAAGATTATTTACAGCAGCTAGGTGCACAAGCTCGCCAAGCTTCACGTGTTTTAATGCGCATTAATGATCAAAAGAAGTCAGCCGCCTTACTAAGTTTAGCTGATTTAATTAATGAAAATAAAGCTTTTTTATTAGCAGAAAATGCTAAAGACTTAGCCAAGGCAAAAGAAAATAATCTAGATGCTCCCCTACTCGATCGTTTGACTCTCAGTGACAAGTATCTAGATATCATGCAAACAGGCTTGCGCCAAATTGCTGCCATGCCGGCACCTGTAGGCTCCATGTCGGCAACCAACATACGCCCCAACGGCATGAAGGTGGCCCAAATGCGTGTGCCCATCGGTGTGATTGGTATCATTTATGAATCGCGTCCTAACGTCACAGTTGACGCTGCTGCTCTTTGCTTAAAGTCTGGCAATGCATGTATTTTACGTGGTGGTAGTGAGGCTTTTCACTCTAATCAAGCCTTTGCAAAACTCATCTCTGAAAGCCTTACACTAAATGAGCTACCAGCACACGCAGTACAAGTAATTGAAACTACCGACCGAGCTGCAGTCAGTGAGTTAGTTCGTTTGACCGAATTTGTAGATGTAATCATTCCTCGTGGCGGCAAATCCTTATTGTCACGCTTGTCTGAAGATGCACGCGTACCGATGATCATGCATCTAAATGGCAACTGCCATATGTATATTGACGAATTTGCTAATCACGAAATGGCAATTGAAATGGCCTTTCACGCTAAAACACACCGGTATGGTATCTGTGGCTCCTTAGAAACTTTACTTGTTGATCAGACCGTTGCCAACGATGTACTGCCTGAGTTAGCTAGACGCTTCCAAGCACATGGCGATGAAATGCGCGTCTGTAAAACAACCAAAGACATCCTCGAAGCAGCAGGACTAGAATCCAAGGAACAAGCTGCCATCAAGGAAGCGACCGAAGAGGATTGGGACACTGAGTTTTTAGGTCCAATTATTGCTATTCGTGTGGTTGATTCCATTGACGAAGCCATTGACCACATCGGCCAATTCAGTTCCGGTCATACCGAATCCATTATTACCGACAACATTGAGCGCGCAGAAAAGTTCCAACTTTGGGTCGACTCAAGTTCAGTCTACGTCAACCTTCCTACTGTCTTTGCAGATGGTTTTGAATATGGCTTAGGTGCCGAAATTGGCATTTCGACAAACCGTTTACACACTCGTGGCCCGGTTGGTTTAGAAGGACTCACTACCTATAAATGGGTCTTAAATGGCTACGGTCAAAAACGCAATTAAACACAAAACATAGGCATAAAGGGCTATACAATGAGTTATCTTTGGTACAAGGTTTTCCATATCGTATTTTTCGCATCTTGGTTTGCCGGATTGTTTTATTTACCACGTATTTATGTCAATTTAGCGCAACAAAAACAAGGTTCCGAAAGCTATACCTTACTTTTAGGCATGGCCAAGCGTCTATTACGCTTCATGACAATCATTGCCGTTGTCAATCTGATTTTTGGATTACTACTCGTTATGAAAATCGGTTTCTTGCACGGCTGGCTGCACTTTAAATTACTATTAGTATTGTTTGTATTTATTTACCACTATTCCTGCTATGTGATTTACAAGCGCTTCGAAAATGGCACGAATAAAAAAGAGCATGTTTTTTATCGCTGGTTTAATGAAATTCCAGTATTTCTCATGCTTATCATTGTTTATTTGGTTATTTTCAAACCTTTTTAAAATAATAATATTATGTCAGAACAAGACTCTTCTAAAAAAGGCACTTTAAAACTTAATCCCAGTGCCAAAAAAACGGGAACTACTGCTCGTAAATCTACACGCCTACGAACAGGACCACGTGCACGTCGCATTGAACAATCAGCTTATGAGCAGGGCCAAGGTAAGATTTCCGCACGCACTCTAGCTCGCACTGGTGTGAGCCTAGATAAACTTAAAGAAGATAAAAATCTCTCCTACCGCCTTTCCAAGGCTGGTATGACTGAACAACGCTTAGCCAAGTTGGCAGCTGAAAAAGAGGCTAACAGACCTCAACGTAGCAGAGCTAATGTACCTTCTGAGGCATGGCATCCACGCAGTCGAGACGATGAGCGTCGAGAAACACGCGGACGTGACGACTCTCGTCGAGATATGCGCAGCCGTGATGACGATCGTCGTGACACTCGCGGACGTGATTCTTGGAGCCGAGAAGATAGTCGTAGAGATACACGCAGTCGGGATGATAGTCGAGGCAGGGACACTTGGAGTCGTGATGACACTCGTCGCGACACACGTGGCCAAAAAAATGACTCTCGTCACGCACCTAGACTCGATCCTCGCCCCGGACGTCCTGCCCACCAAGGCCTTGACTACAACCCTGAAAATCCCGAGCAATTGGCAACTGCTTTTGCGACCTGCCCTCAAGGACTTGAAGAAGCCCTAGCAGACGAGCTTAAACACATAGGACTTAGTGACGTTGAGGCTGGTCGTTCAGGCGTCTATTTTAAGACGAACTGGCTCGGCATCATGAAGACTAACTTATATAGTCGCCTAGCAACGCGCATTTTATTGCAAATTGCACAAGCTGAAGTGCACTCTGAAGATGACATCTATCAGCTTGCTTATCGCATCAATTGGGAGCAATACTTCGGTCCAGAGCATACTTTAAGGGTTGATACATCGGCCATTAGAAGTCCGATGCAAAGTCTGCACTTTTGTAACTTAAAAGCCAAAGACGGCATCGTTGATCGTATTCGCGAGCAAGAAGGTGCTCGCCCCTCGATTGACACCGTAAGACCAGATGCTAAGGTTCATTTATTTCTGTATAGAGATCAAGCCACTCTTTATCTGGATACCTCTGGCGAATCATTATTTAAGCGTGGCTGGCGTCTAGACAAAGGTACTGCACCACTCCGCGAGAACCTAGCCGCAGGTATGCTTGCCTTAGCCGGTTGGAAGCCTGGTCAAGCGCTACTCGATCCATTTTGCGGAAGTGGCACCATTTTAATTGAAGCTGCTTGGTGGGCACAAAATGTACCACCAGGACTACACCGCCCTTTCCAGTTCATGCGTTTACGAAACCATCAAAGAGAGGTCTGGCATGCTCTGCGTGATGAGGCTTTTGCCAATATCAAACCCGCTCTCGACACGCCTCTTTTTGGTTCCGACATTTCTTCCGAAGCAATTGAAGCGGCACGGGCTAACATGGAAAGAGCTAACCTAAATCCTAGCAGTATTCAATTTGAGGTAAAAAATGTACTACAAATTGAAGCACCAGTAGAGAGTGGTTTAATCATTACTAACCCCCCATACGGTGAGCGCTTGGATAGCGGTCAAGACGATATATGGCATCCTTTATCCGGACTTTTAAAACAAGAGTTTAACGGCTGGCGAGTAAATATTATTACGAGCGATCTGGAACTCCCTAAAAAACTGCGCTTAAAAGCTCAACGCCGTATTCCTCTCTACAATGGTAATTTAGAGACACGTATGTTTGTATTTGATATGGTTCGCGACAGTTTCCGTGAACAATAACTATGATATTTATATGAGTAATAAAAACAGCAATAACCAAGCAGAAACGACCAGCTACCCTCGGCGTCTAAAGATCTTTGCCAGTATGATGTATGAGGGTATGCTATTAGCAGGTCCAGTTTATGTGGGTGCCTATCTTTTTGATACCCTCACACAAAGCCACGACCCAGAGCACTTGAAGCTCATTCGCCAGTTTGTACTATTTATACTGATAGGCTTCTACTTTCTCTTGTGCTGGTTCAGACGCGGTCAAACGGTTGCTATGAAAGCTTGGGATATTGGCTTACGCAACAAGCTGCATCCTCGCCTAAGCTGGGCTCAAGCCATCGGGCGTTACTTATTAATGTGGGTGCTACCGTTGCTTGGTGCTTTTATCGTCTCTCAGATTGCCAAAACAGTCGGATGGCCGTCTATCACCATGTTTATTATTGTTTGCCCCTTTTTAAATTTACTACCTACCTTGTTTAGAAAAGACCGCCAAATGCTCCACGATGTACTCGTAGGAACTGAACTGGTTAATTTAAAAAAATAGGTACTGGATTAAAATCCTAAAAATGTTAAAATCATGGGTATCATTGCCGAAATGTGACAATTTCGCATGCTTTTCACAGCATTTACTTCACTTCTTATATTATGACTGATCAATACCAAGACCTATACCAGTCTTATCGATGGTTAGTGCCAGAGCATTTTAATATTGCTAATTATTGCTGCCATCGCTGGGCTACTAATCCCCAAGAAGTGCGCCAACAAGCCGCTATTTTCTTCGAAGATCAGGTTGGACAACTGACGATGTATTCCTATCGTCAGCTTTCTGAACGCGTCAATAAACTAGCCAATGGCCTAGTGCGCATGGGAGTTCAACCACAAGACCGTATCATTATTACGCTACAACATTCAGCTGATAGTGCGGTTGCTATGCTTGCCGCCTTCACTGTGGGTGCTATTGCCGTACCACTAACCGCCGGCCTGAGTAGCTATCAATACGCTCCACGTGTCATTGACAGCCAAGCCAAGGTAGCCATCATCGATAAGCATACCTTGGCGCCCTTTATGGCCTCTCTGGACAACCAGACCCTAGTTAAACAGATCATCGGCGTTGACACAGAAGATGACCGCATGATTTCGCTAGAAACGTTACTCGCTCGTCAACCAAGTCAGTTCACCGCGATTAATACAGCTTCAGACAGCCCTGCTATCATGGTATATCCACAGCCAGAGCCTAGTCCCGAGCCCCTCGATAGAAAAATCAAAAATGACATTCCTTTTGATCCTGACTTAAAAGCAACCATCGTGCCACATCGTGCCCTGATTGGTGCTTTACCAGGTTTTGTGGCTTCTCAAGACTGGTTTCCAAAGAAAAAAGATATTTTTTGGTCTTCTTATGACTGGAATAGCGGCGAGGGCCTAATTAACTCTCTACTACCCGCTTTATATTTTGGGCATTCTATTGTTGGTTGTCCTGCTGGCCGTACCATTCCTCGTTTGTTTACTCTTTTAGAGCACTATCAGGTAACTAACATCCTGACAACGGCCGAAGAGCTAGAGCGTATTCGCGACTTCGAAGATCCCTTGCCTGAGTATGAATTAGCGATCCGCTGTATCGCCATACCCGATCATGAAAAAACCGTCAAACTCAAAGACTGGGTCAAAGAACGTTTTAACGCATCCCTAAATGGTATTTTTTCTGAGGTGGGCTTTGTCTATTTAGCTGGCGATAGTGCTGCCAAATGGCCAGATCGCGAAAACAGCATGGGACACGTCTTCCCAGGGCGACGTTATAGCATCATTGATGAAGAAGGTATGCCTGTTCCTCATGGCACTAAAGGACTTTTAGCAGTTGCTGCCATTGACTATCACGGTCATGACGATCCCGGTCTTGCGACGCATTACTGGCAACAGGCGCAGATCCATGAAATTGAAACGCTTGATGGTTGGTACAACACTGGAATTTATGCCTATCAAGACGATGATGGTTATATTTTCCGAGTTTGAAACTTATCTAATCAATCATTTAATGACTATTAACGATGACAAGTGGAGATACGATGGCAATTTATCAATTAGCAGAGCTTACACCCGATATCGATCCGAGCGCTTTTGTATTTGATGGTGCAGTATTGATAGGTCAAATCACCTTAAAAGCAAATGTCAGCATTTGGCCTGGTGTCATAATTAGAGCGGACAATGACACGATTACTATTGATGAAAATAGTAACGTACAAGAAGGCTCCGTACTGCATATTGATAAGGGTACCCCACTTTACATCGGCACAAACGTCACCGTAGGTCATAAGGTCATGCTCCATGGCTGTACTATCGGCGACGGCAGCTTAATCGGTATGAGTGCCACCATTTTAAATAATGCAGTTATCGGTAAAAACTGTATTATTGGTGCAGGCGCTCTTATTCCTGAAGGTAAAATTATCCCTGACAACTCGGTCGTAGTGGGCGTTGCTAAGATCTTACGCGAAGCGACTCCTGATGATCTTAAACGTAGTCATGCAGGTACCCAGCACTATGTCGAACAGGGTCAAACATATCGTCAGAACTTAAAGCGCATAGACTAGGCACAAGCAATTTACTAGACTAGCTTCTACTCTCTCTTGAAAAAAGCACTATAGGACAGATATAGTGCTTTTAGTCCCTAAAAAGCATCCACTTTCCTCAAGATTTTATTTATTCGGACTTTGCCAACATCCTATGAGCGATTTATTAAAAAAATACCTATTTGCAGACCGTAGCATTCGTATCCAAAGTGCTAATTTAAGTCAAACTTGGTCAGATGCACGTGAGCATCAAAAGCACCCT
>JAAYRZ010000138.1 GCA_012518515.1 Alcaligenaceae bacterium | reverse complement strand
CCCATTCTTTTTCCAATTTTCACCCATTACATTAGTCACTCTGCCTTTGGTGTCTACGTAGGTTCTTCTGTACATGAGGTTGCCCAAGTTGTGGCCATCGGCAAAGTCTTAGGTGAAAACGTTGCCGATACGGCAATTCTAGCGAAAATGGTTCGTGTGATTATGCTCGCACCTTTTCTGTTTGCCATTTCATTTATTTTTTATAACAAAAAAGAAAGTCACGCTACTACCAGTACAGGCAAGGACACTAAAGACTCGTCTAAACGCTTTATTTTGCCCTGGTTTGCGGTCTGGTTCCTAGGGGTTATTGTGCTGAATTCTATACTCCCCGTTCCTCAAAGGGTCGTCGATGGTATTTTATTTTTTGACAATATTTTGCTTATGATGGCAATGGCCGCTTTAGGGCTAAGCACCCAACTCTCCATTTTTAGAGCTGCCGGACCAAAAGCTTTTGCCTTAGGGCTAGTCGTTTTTATCTGGCTAGTGGTAGCTGGCATCAGTTTACAACTTATTTTTGCTTAATTAGTATTACTCACAAAATGCAGTCGAACTCGTCCCCGCTCTACCACGATCTGCCAATCCTGATGCTGCAAACAGAGCCCCCTATCAAAGCCTAACTGATGAACTTCTCTTAGTTGACGTAACCAGTCATTAATACGCCTCTCGGTAGGCATAGGAATATCATGTAGGCTAAGCCAGTGTCGCAACACATTAGCCTGCCTGAGCTCCGATAGCTCACGCCAAGAGGCAAGACAAAAGTCACGTCCAGCCGCCTGTAAATCAAGCTGTTGCAAATCGCTCTCTGCCACCTCATCAAGCAGTGATTGCGCATCAGACATCAAACGAGCATGGCGACTAAGCGTCTGCTTCCACCGTGGCCAAGCTTGATCAAGACCGGGAATTAATAAACGACGCACCGCCGCTCTCTTATAGCGAACATCCAGATTACTCGGATCGCGAATCATTTCAAAACCGCTCAGCTCTGTAAACACAGCAGCAGCATTGGTAATAAGACGACGCTCAAGCCCTAGCCAGGGACGATGATAGACTACCCCACCATAGGGATGCCTAGCTAGCATACCGCCCATCCCCTTGACACCCGCACCACGCAGTAAACGGAGTAACACTGTCTCAGCTTGATCATTTAAATGGTGAGCCAGAACAAAATCACGAATCCCGTGAGCTTCACAATAATCACTATAGGCTCGGTAACGGGCGATACGAGCAGCAGCCTCCTCACCCAGGCCACTTTGGCCCTCTACCTTGACCTTTAGAACCTTACAATTAAAATTAAAGTAAGCTGCCAAGGCCTGACAATGCTCGGCCCATGCGTCAGCCTCCTCCATCAAGCCATGGTGGATATGAATAATATGCAAAGACAGATTAAAGTGTTGGCACAGGGGAGCCAGAATAGCTAAAAGCATGGATGAGTCAGCACCGCCACTTAAACCAATGGCAATTTTTAATTGCTGCTCATGCTGTGCTGAAGATTTTTGAAGTGAGGCCAGTAAATCGACCAGCGCCTTAGTCAAGACGCTGGTTTCTCCGGCTTCATAGAAAGAAGTTAATTGAGGATAGTAATGGCTACTAAACTGATTAGGCTTTCTCAACGAAGCTGCCATAAGACATCAAGCGCTCTAAACGACGTTCAATCAATTCGTTTGCACCTAAACCCACCACTGAACGCAAAGACTCAGACAAAGCGCGACGAAGATTTCTATACATCAGCGTAGAGTCACGATGCGCTCCACCAATCGGCTCTTCGATAACTTTATCAATCAAACCGAACTGCTCAAGCTTAGGCGCAGTAATGGCCAAGGCCTCTGCAGCCACCGGTGCTTTATCTGCACTACGCCATAAAATAGAAGCACATCCCTCAGGTGAAATTACCGCATAAGTTGAATACTGGAGCATCTGCACCACATCACCGACAGCAATAGCCAAAGCACCGCCTGAGCCGCCCTCACCAATAATGGTAGCAATCAAAGGAACCTTAAGCTCTGCCATGGCATAAAGATTTTTACCAATGGCTTCTGACTGGCCTCGCTCCTCGGCACCAACACCAGGATACGCTCCTGGCGTATCGATAAAAGTGAAAACTGGCAATCCAAACTTCTCTGCCAAACGCATAAAACGTAAGGCCTTACGATAACCCTCAGGTCTTGGCATACCAAAATTACGACGAGCACGCTCTTT
>JAAYRZ010000137.1 GCA_012518515.1 Alcaligenaceae bacterium | reverse complement strand
TCTGGGGCATTGTCACCAACAAAAGTGAAGCGCTCTCCCACCCCCTTTTCGACTATTTGAAAATAAACAACCGCAGTAGCATTAACGTATGCGGTGACACCACCCCCTACTTCAAACCTGAACCAGGCGGCTTAATCTATGCAGCCGAACAAATTGACAAGAAAACAGAGCAATGCATCTATATCGGTGATGATGAACGTGATATTATTGCAGGTAAGGAGGCAGGTATGAAAACAATTGCAGTCACTTACGGCTACAGTCTAGATAAAGACGCAGCAATTGCTTGTAAACCTGATGCGATTGCCCACCATCCAAAAGAGATAATGGCAATTTTATTTGGTGATACTCATTCAAAAGGTTTAATACATGCGTAATATAATCTCTTATCCTATCGCCTTGAAAGTCTCTCGATTAAGTGCTATCTCCAGTATTATCCTCTTAAGCGCTTGTACAACTTTAGGGGGTACTAATCAAGAAGGCAAGGGTAGCCTTAGAGTAGATCAAGATGGTCAACCAACCACTGACAAGCGTATCGCGTGGGTTACTGATAACTGGCAGGAACTAAATAACGCGATCAAAAGCGCCAACACCACTGCCCTACCAATCGAAGTTAATCAAGTGCACGATGGCAGTTTACGTCTTTTAATTCCTGCTTCTGAGATTTTTTCAGGCAATTCGCTGCGAATCAATCGTAAATCCCATATCATTCTTGACAAACTTGTTGAAGAAATGAATATGCGTCAGGAGTTACGTGTTCGAATTGTAGGACATACCGATAGCAGTGGCGATGATATACAAAACCAAATCCTTTCACTTAATCGTTCAAATAGTGTAGCTAGATATCTAATCGCTCAAGGCTTAAGAAGCTCCAGAATTGAACTAGAAGGTAGAGGTTCAATTGATCCCTTAGTGAGTAATGACTCAAGACAGAATCGACTCATCAACCGCCGCATCGAACTATACCTCTATCGTTTAAGATAAAGACATACACTTAGAAAATAAAAAAAGGGGCCGAAGCCCCCTTACATAGCAAAAAGGGGCCGAAGCCCCTTTTAATCCGTTCTGTTGACAAGTGGATCAGGCTCCTAGCAACACCAATATTAGGCGGCTAATGCGTAACTTTCGTCATTTGCATTTATAGAGTTTGCTAGATTAACGGTCTTCGCCTACCGGCTGCCAATCTTCCTATTTTTCCCTGTCGAAACCAATGACGCCCCCCTCATAAATACACTACAGTACATAATGTACTGATGGTGGAGGCGGCGGGAATCGAACCCGCGTCCAGAAAACTGTCAGTCAATCAGATATACAGCTTAGTATCTAGTATATCAAAATCCTTAAAAACTATCAAGATACACCTCGAATTAGACGCATTAGGTTAAGATATAGGGTTGTTTATATATCATATAGAACAGCTTTTCCGCTGCGCTATTTATGCTAACTCTTCCTCATATCTCATGAAAGCTGCGTTTCTAATTTTATCTGCCATTAATCAAAACTCTGTTGATGCCGCTAGTGCTTTGACTCAGCTACAACAACACCTTTTAACTCTCGAGCGTCAATTTGAACATAGTCCAAACGCCGTCATTGAATATAGTGAAAAGCCACTTAGTGCAGAACAAAAACAGCTGTTACTGCAACAATCCGATCTTTTAGCCGAGTTTCGTCCTAATGAGTTATTAAGCAATTTAAAGAATGAGCGTTTAGCAATGGGTAATCCCATTGATCCCTTAACATATCAAAAGTTATTAAAAATAATTGCGCTTAACTGGTTTCTGCAAAATGCTCACGGCGCAGATCTATTTAAAGATATCGACTACGTATTTATCATCGAGAGCGAAGCCACTCTTGAACTTGACTTCATCAATTTCCTGGCTAAGTCTGACATTATTAAGAATAAATTATTTTTTAAAAAAGCTATCACAAGTCAGGCTCAAAATGAGAAGGGACGAACACTTATGCACTATCCCACAAATTGTTGGGCGTATTCAGCAGAGCTGACTAATGAATTGATCGACAATATTATTGAAGCCTCAGAAAATGCCTATAAACTTTTAGAAAAACCATCTGAAGATAATACTCATACCGACTTGGGTCATGAACTATTTAAGGTTGTAGATCTTTCTAAAGTACATTTTGTCGTTTAAAAAAAGCGCTTGTAGTATTTAATATGTATCTACAAGCGCCTTTTGCTTTCTAATTTCTCTATTAATTTAAGATTTAATAAAAATCAACCAAGTCGGCTGCAATATTAGCAGCTTCACGAGTCGGCGTATCAATATTTTCTTTACGCTTTTTCTCGTTTTCTAACTCTTCTTGCAAATTACCCTCACCAAAGGATAAACCATCATCCAGTCGGAAAATGCCGACGTCTGACTGGCCAAGTGCTTTACGGCGCTCATCAAATTGCTGTCTCTGTGCTTCCATATCCTTACGCTCCTGAAGGCGCGTCTCATAATTTAGAGATACCTCCTTGCGCTCAGATAACTTGGCACTATAACCAACCTCATCGACTAATAACTGCCATGCCTCAGACTCACCAGTGCGCTCTGCGTGACGTTTTTTCACTCCCTTAAGGATAGGTTCCATATTTTTGAATTGACGATGTCTTACGGGTTCAATCTGAGTCCATGGCAAGGCATTCGGATAGCTCGACTCCCCAAACTCCTCATGATTAAACAGTGATGGAAAATGAATGTCCGGCTCTACTCCCTTTGATTGGGTTGAGGAGCCATTAACCCTGAAGAACATTTGAATCGTCCACTTTAAGGCTCCGACCTCTGGATCTGCAACTAAGTCTTTATTAATAAAATCTGACAAATTGGTCAATGTTTGCACTGTACCTTTACCCCAAGTATCATCACCAACGACAATACCTCGACCATAGTCTTGCATCACTGCGGCAAAAATTTCTGATGCCGAAGCAGAAACACGATTAACCATCACCACAACTGGTTTATCCCAAACAATAGCTTGATGATTACTACGAACATGAGAAATGCGATCGTTATTGTCCTTAACCTGAACAATATGATTCATAGGGCCTACAAAAAGACCACTAAGGTTAGCCGCTTCAGTTAAAGAGCCTCCGCCATTATTACGCAAATCAAGCACGACAGCAGCCACATCCTGCTCATTTAATTCTTCAAGGATTTTTTTAACATCACGAGTAACGCTCTTATAATCCGCTTGACGCTTAGTTCTACCCTCAAAATCCTCATAAAAGCTAGGAATTGTAATGACGCCTACTTTTTGCTCTACGCCGTTAGTCTCAACATCCAGAGTTTTCACTTTGGCAGCTTGGTCTTCCATCATGACCTTGTCACGTACGATACGGACGATTCTACTTTGTGACTCAACACCTTCGTCACCAGGCAGGATTTCAACCCGAACGACAGTACCGCGCTCCCCTCGAACCTTGGCCACAATATCATCTAGACGCCAATCAATGACATCCTCCATAGGGCCCTCTTCACCTTGTCCTACCGCTACGATCCTATCACCTGGCTTAATCTGGTCGGTTTTATCCGCTGGACCACCAGCAACCACCTCGCGAATTTGTGCATACTCATCGCGTTTTTGCAAAACTGCACCAATTCCTTCAACTGATAAACTAAGTTGAACATTAAAATTCTTGGCAGAGGTTGGACCAAAGTAAGTCGTATGTGGATCCGTACTATCCGCATAAGCATTTAAAAACATTTCCGCAACATCTTCGCTATTAGCTTGAAGAGTTAATTTTTGATTATTGGTATAGCGTCTGCGCAAACGGTCTAAAATCTCCTCATCGCTACGGTCAACTAGCTTCAAACGAAGAAAATCATTTTTAACACGCTGTCGCCATAAATCCTGAAGCTCAGCTTGACTTTTTACCCATGGCAATTTTTTACGGTCAAGAGAAAAAACCTCATCCTTTGTAAAATCAAACTCAAAATCTGAATCAAGTAAGTTGAAGATATACTGATAATGCTCCTGTACTCGCTCACGGTATAAAGTATAAATTTCGAATGCCATATCTAACTCACCATGCGCGATCATCTGAGCCGTAGCAAGGCGTTGCGGGTGAAAACGCTCGATATCCGACTGCAACAGAAACATGCGCTGGGGGTCAAGGGCATCAAAATAGGCATCAAATATACGCCCAGCCATGGCCTCATCTAGAGGCTCCTTACTGTATTCAAAGCTCGATAAAATTCTACCTGTAATTATCGAAGCCCGAGAAAAATCAGAACGACTAGAAAGCTTTGGCAAGATCTCACTATCTTGATGTTCGGCGCTAGCCTCATTAGCTTGCTCCAATGCAGCTAAATAAGGGGTACCTACAGAGCCGACCTGAGCAATTGACTGTCTCGGCTGCTCGGGTAGAACTGAACTCTCACATGCACTAACTACAAAGCATGAAGAAATAACTAGTGTTAACAATCTAATTCGTGTTTTAAACATCATTTGGTAAAAAGCCCTCAAAGCCAGAATTTACAACCCTATCATTTTAGCGATCTTTCTGTAAGACTGTTAAAATGCAGAAAAATTCCCTTAATTTTGCGTGTCGGAAGGTATTAAAATGCTTAAAAAATCACTCTCTAAGCCAAAACTAGCTATTTTCAGCATGACCATCATGCTTGCTGCCGTCAACACTAATTCATTTGCTCAGTCTGCAACAAGTTTCGCCCCTTGTCTACGAGCGTTACAAGCAGAAGCAACACGAGCAGGTGTCAATTCGACCACGTATACGAGATTAACTGAGCATTTAGAGCCTGACTTAAGTATTTTAGACAAACTGAATTATCAGCCAGAATTCCGTCAACCCATTTGGGATTATATGGCAGCCCTCGTAGACGAGCAAAGAGTTGCTGAGGGCAAAGCAAAACTAGTTGAGCATAGTGAAATATTAAAACGTGTAGAAGAAGTCTACGGTGTAAACCCCGCAACAGTGGTAGCGGTTTGGGGAGTTGAAAGCAACTTTGGTCAAAACTTTGGTAGCTATCCTATTATTCAGGCCTTAGGCACCCTCAGCTGCTACGGCCGTCGTCAAGCCTTCTTTCGAAAAGAGTTTTTTGCAGCCTTAAAAATAGTTCAGGCAGGTGATATTCCTATAGAAGAATTTAAAGGTTCCTGGGCTGGTGCTTTTGGACATACCCAATTTATGCCCACCACCTTTGAACGCTTAGCAGTTGACTTCGATGGTGATGGTCGTCGTGACTTAATGAACAATACCGCTGACGCTTTAGGCTCTACTGCTAATTATCTTAAGCGTAATGGCTGGCAAACAGGTCAACCTTGGGGCTTTGAAGTTAAATTACCCCAAGGCTTTAATACATCTGGTGAGGGTCGCCGCAACAAACGAAGTATTCAAACATGGCAGCAGCGAGGATTAACTGGCGCTTTAGGACAACCTTTAAGTTCATTTGCACCCTCATCACAACAAGCAGGACTCCTGACTCCGGCCGGAGCAGAGGGCCCCGCTTTTCTTGTATTTAAGAACTTTGATGTTATCTATAGCTACAATGCAGCTGAAAGCTACGCACTAGCTATTGCTCATTTATCTGATCGCTTACGCGGCGGACCAGCATTCTTTAGTAGCTGGCCAACTGATGACTTAGGTTTATCACGAGAAGAGCGTATCATTTTGCAAACAATTTTATTGGCACGGGGACATGATATTGGTGAAGCTGACGGCCTTATTGGCCCCAAATCACGGGCAGCCATTAAAATTGAGGAAGCAAACTTTAATATGCCAGAAACAGGCCGCGCCGGACAAAAAATATTAAATCGATTACAAAACTAACGGCTTAATAGAGCATAACCTAATAAAAAAGCTCACATCAAAACTGCTTGAATGTGAGCTTTTAACTAAATAGTCCTAACGATAAAATTAATCACCATCAAGAATACGTCCCTCTAAGGCGATAGCTTCATCAGCAGAAGCCATAGGAACATTTAAAATACCGTCATTGACTACACTAGTAATATTAATATTAGAAATTAGACTATCTCTATAAGTAACTGCTAAAGAACGGCCGACATTATTGCTAGTAATCCGCTGTAACTTCTGTGAACCTGCTGAGTTAAAGAATAATCTCACATAAGGACGACCTTGATCGTCTTGCTCTGCCAAGACATTATTTAAGTCGCTACGTAACAATGTCTGCCTAGGATCAACATAAATTCGCTGATTGTTACGCTCAACCATAACGTAATCTTGCATCGGCATAGCCGAAGAAGCATAAATAACCAATGATGACGTAGTAGTCTGCTCCGCAGGTACAGCTTGTGGCGGTGGTGTAGTTGGCACCTGCTCAATCGGCGTGCCAGTAGTCGGCTCCTGCTTGGAACCGCCAAAATTACCATCCATAATATCATTAAAAGTCTGACAGCCCGCTAACAGCGAAGAAGAGACTATTGCCCCTAACAGCAACTTTTTATTAACCTTAATCATCCCATACTCTCAAAATTGATTAATAATCGCAGATTCAATCGACACCATTTTACAACAAGCGTATTTAAAAAAGTAAAAAGCAAAAGTAACAACGACTAATATTACAACCATCTAAAGTTACATTCACCATCGAATTAGAGGAATCGTTCGTGAGGTTTCAAATAACGCCATTGACCTTGAGGTAAATCAGCGAGTGTGACATTTCCCATTCTCACGCGCTTAAGCCCTACTACGGTTAGACCTACTGCCTTACACATACGTCTAATTTGGCGCTTCTTGCCCTCTTGTAAAATAAACTTAAGCTGATCCTCGTTTTGCCACGAGACCTCAGCTGGTTTTAACTGCTCGCCATCCAGAGAAAGCCCATAATTCAACAAACGTAAACCATTATCACCAATAGTACCTTCAACCCGTACTAAATATTCTTTTTCCACCTCTGAATCCTCGCCAATCAACTGCCTTGCTATCCGACCGTCTTGAGTCAGCACGAGCAATCCCTGCGAATCAATATCCAAACGTCCAGCAGGTGCTAAACCCTTAATATGTTGAGGGCTAAACGCATTTTTATTACGATCAAATTGACGCTGTGGTGTAATTAATGAGGTGGCAAGCTTATAATTGCCATCAGCCTGATGAGAAACATAGCCTACGGGTTTGTTTAAAATGATTGTCACACGAGTCTGCTGTTTTTCTTGAGCAAGCCTATTTAATGTGATAGTTTGCTTAGGTGATGCTTTTGCACCTAAACCGACTACTTGACCGTCAACCTTGACCCAGCCTTTTTCAATATAATGGTCAGCTTCTCGACGAGAACAAAAACCTCTGTCGGCTAGTAATTTTGATACACGAACTTTTTCTACTGATTTTTTCATAGTTTTTTCTTTAGTTTTAATTATGTCTGATATTCACCTACCACCGCACTTTTGGAACACTAAGCTTGATGCTTCATATAGTGAAGTAGAAAAGTACTGGCTTAGTCGTCGCGGCGCCTTGACTAACGGCTTAAGAAAAGTAGGTGAATTTTCGATTAACGTGTTAAATGAGTATGTTGCTTTTGTTAAAGAAGATGAAGCCTATCCTCTAGCCTTAGCGATTAATCAAAAAATATGGGTACGGGAAATTCTAATGAGCATTAATGGACAAAAAGCTGTGTTTGCTCGTAGCATCACGGAACTATCTGCCTCGAGAAGCACTTGGCAAGAGTTAAGAGCTCTTAATAGTCGCCCTCTTGCCGATATTTTATACAATAATCCCGCTATTACGCGTAGTAGCTTTGAAAATACAAAATTAAATAATCAACTGACGCTACAACAAGCATTAGCCCAGTATCCTGAATTACCACAAGGCGAGTTTCTGGCTCGACGCTCTACTTTTTTCCAAAATAAAGAAGGCCTGACAGTTAATGAAATATTTTTGCCAGGCTTTTGGCAAGAACTCGCAAAACATCCTACTA